>JBFMFA010000471.1:0-3654 GCA_040753195.1 Gemmatimonadota bacterium
ACCGAATCCGAGTGCCTCGAAGAAGTCGATGGACCGCTGAAGGTCAGCGACCGGAATGTTCACGAAGAGCTTGTGGCGCGTCGTCGGCTGGGTGGCCGAGTTGCGAATCGTCGGGGTAGTCTGGGTCGATGCCATGAGAGTCTCGAGTGGGATTTGTTTGATAGACTCCGCGACGCGTCAAAACTCATCGAAGAACGACTTCCAGTTATGGGTGTTCGGCTTGGAGTTCATTCCGGTTTTCAGTTTGAGTTGGCAGTTGAGTCGTCAGTAACTGAAAGCGGAACTCACAACCCAAGCTGATCACCCAAACTGGCAGCTCGGCATAACTCCAAGCCCATCACGGAGTACCCAGTCGTTATTCGTCCCTCAGCGTGGCCGTTACATCGACTCGTAGTGCGTTGCGAGCCGGCACGTAACACGCCAGCACCGCCGCCCCAGTCAGCAGGGTGGCAACAGCCACGTACGTGGGCCAGTCAGCCGGCGTCATTCCGAACAGCAGCGTCGTCATGAAGCGGGACAGCGCGAAGGCACCGAGGATCCCGACGCCGAGGCCGATGATCACCGGCCGCATCCCCTGCAACATGACAAGTCCGAGCACGCTGCGCTTGCTCGCGCCTAACGCGATGCGTACGCCCATCTCCGAACGCCGTTGTGACACCGCGTATGACAACACGCCATAGATTCCTGCCAAAGCGAGCATCAACGCAACGAGCGCGAGCGCAGCGAGCAGCAACATTGTGAAGCGCCGCGCCGCGATGGAGTCCCCCACGGTGTCATCGAGCGTCGTAGCACCGGAGATCGGTACCGTCGGATCCAACTCGGCGAGGACCGATCGCAGCATCGGCACCAACGTGCCGGGTGACAACGACGTGTGCACAACCAGATTCCCGGGGGAAATGCTCGCGCCGTAAACCGGTAGGTAAACGGAGTACGTCGGCTCGTCCGTCAAAGCCCAGTCGCGCATATCACCAGCGACGCCGATCACTTCACCGGACGACTGTCCCTGCCCTTTCCACAACACCAGACGCCGACCAATGGCGTTCTCTCCGGGCCACAATAGCTCGGCGATTCGGCGGCTGATAATCACCTTCCACGGTTCGCCGAGCCTGTCCTGCTCCGTAAAATCGCGACCCGCTATGAGCGGCACACCTAACGACTTGAGGTAGTCGTTCGAGACGATGCGCCACCCGGCCCACGGAATTTCCCTCCCCGTCGCGTCGGGGCGGTCGGCGGCACCGAACCCCATTCCCGTCGCGGCGCCACTGAGCGGGCGCACGTGCACCACCGATGCGGATGTAACCTGTGGAATCGAACGCACACGTTCCAGAAAGTTGACCAATAGCTGGCTGGCACGTGCTTCTTCGGCATCCGATCGCGTCGCAGGGAAGCCTACGTCGACAAGCACGCGTTGCTCAGTCACAAAACCACGATCGACGCCGAGGACTCGACCGAAGCTGCGCACCAGAAGGCCAGCGCCGACCAGCAGGACAAGCGATAATGCGACTTCCGTCGCGACCAGCACGTGACGCAGGCGACCGAGCCGGCGATGACCTGCCACGCTGCGTTCCCCTTCGCGCAGCGCGGACACGACGTTGTGATACGGCAGTTGCAGCGCCGGGACCAGCCCGGTCGCGAGGCTGGTGAAGAGCGCGACGCCTAACGTGACGAGCAACACCCACCCGTCGACCTGGGCGTCCGCGAGCCGGGGGATATCGCCCGGGTTGAAGCTCCGCAACATCCGCACGATCCCGAATGTCAGCGCCAGGCCCAGCGCGCCGCCGAACAGTCCCAGAACGGCGGATTCCGCCAGCGCGAGCTGCACCACGCGCCAACGCGTAGCACCTAACGCGGCTCGCAAGGCGCGCTCGCGACCCCGGCTCGTGGAACGCGCCAGTAGCATGTTGGCCAGGTTCACACAGGCGATGAGCAGGAGAAATCCGACCGCGCCGACAAGCACCCACAGCGCGCGTCGCAGACTATCACTCGCAACCCAGCTCTCGCTGGTGTCCAGCCTGATGCCCATGCCCTTCGCTTCTGGATATTGGCCGCTCAGCGTCGTCGCGATGCGCTGCATGTCGGCGCTCGCGGCCTCGATCGTGACACCTGAGGCCAAGCGCGCGATGACAGGCAGCTCCCAGCTGTCGCGATTAAGCTGCGCGGGCCGAGGGAACGGGATGAAGACGTCGGCAGCGTCGAGCCATGGTGTGCCCGCTGGAAGGACGCCGATTATTTGGTACGGATCGCGGTCAAGCGTGAGCGAGCGACCGATCACCGCGCGGTCGCCGCCGAAGCGCGACATCCAGAAGGCATGGCTGAGCACCAGGAGACGGTTGTTCGTTCCGGGTGCGTCTTCGCCTTCGACGAATAGCCGACCGACAACTGGAACCGGGCGCAGCGCTTGGAAGAAGCCGACCGTCGTCGCCGCCACACTCACGCGCGCTGGTTCCCGGTCACCCAAATATGTTCGCGAGCTCCAGCGAATCGCGCCGATGGACTCGAAGGAACGGTTCATCTCGAGCACGTCCCAGAAATTGGCGTACGTGAACGAGATCTCGAACATGTCCCGCTCGGGGCGCGTCTCCCACACCGTCACGAGCCGCCCAGGTTCAGGAAACGGCAGCGGGCGCAAGAGGACCGAGTGCACGACGCTGAAGATCGACGCGCTCGCCGCGATGCCTAACGCCAACGTGAGCACGGCGATCGCCGTAAATCCACGATTTCGCAGCGTAGATCGTGCGCTATGGCGCAGGTCGGCGAATACCGAGTGCATGGGCTTCTCCCTTGGTGGGTCGGTACGGCGTGGTGCGGGGGGCGCGAGTGAGCCTCCGACGGCGACGGCCACCCGCAATCGCCACGGGAAGACAACGACCTGGCGCCAGTACCAGGCGTCTGCCGCATGTTTTCCAAGTGCCGTTAGGCGGGCGGCGTAGAGGTCGGCCAGATCATCGAGCGCCTCATCCCGTACGTCCACCGGGAGAAGCGCTGCCATGAGGCGCGTCGCCAGCCGCGACGGGTGCGCGCTCATGTCGACTCAGTGACCGGGCTGCTGCTCCAGAGTCGCTCGAGCGTGCGTCGTGCCTCGCGCAGCCTTGCGACGCCGAGCGGTGTGATAAGGAAGACGCGCCGGCCGCGCCCTCCTTCCCCAGGTCGCGCCTCGCGCTTGGAAGAGCGCGTTAGGCCGCGCTGCTCCAGACGCCTGAGCGCAATGAACACCGCAGCGGGCGAGACCGCGCGGCCGATGGTGGTCTCCAGTGCCTCGACGACCGGTGCGCCGTGCGCGCGCCCGCCGAGGCTAAGTAACGCGAGGAGGACGTAGTGTTCGAACTCGCCAAGTGCTCGTTGCGGCATCGACGCTCCGGTGCGAGGCAAACATACACTGGTAGTATGACAACCGAGCGCGCGCGAAGGTTGCGCAGCGTCAGCGCCGTCGCGCTAGCCACCCGTCGCCGCTTGAAACGTATGAATGTTGACGTTACATTCAAGAATTAGAGGAATACATTTATGCCGAAGAAACCTGACATGGTACGCGAGCCCGTCCAGGTGTACCTGGACCAGCACGATCGTGACCTGCTCGAGGCGCTCGCGCGGCACTCCTCGCTGTCGCGCGCCGAGCTGTTGCGTGTGGGGCTGCGGCGACTTTCCGACGATATGCTC
>JBFMFA010000472.1:0-3648 GCA_040753195.1 Gemmatimonadota bacterium
AGTCGGCGAGATGCACACTTTTCCCCGTCAGGGCGCGGTGAATCCAGTCGCTGGCAAACGGTGCGAGCGGCGCGAGCAGGCGACAGAAGACGACGAGCACTTCATGCAGCGTCGCAAACGCAGCCCGGTTGTCGGCGCTGTCGGTCTTCCAGAAGCGTCGCCGATTGAGCCGCACGTACCAGTTGGAAACGTCGTCGACGAGAAACGACAACAGCTTGCGCGCCGCCGCCGTAGCGTCATACGCCGTGAGCAGCGCGTCCACGTCGCGCTCCACGCTCGTTAGGCGCGACAGCATCCACCGGTCGATGACCTGTCTGGACTCCGGCGTGGGGTCTAGCGCGCTCGGCGCCCAGCCGAAATTCGCGTACTGCGCGAAGCTACCGCTGTAGACGTTTTTGAGCGTCATGAACGCGCCCGCCGCGATCTCGCGGATGGCGTTTTCGTCGAAGCGTTTGGGAACCTCGAGCTGACTCGACGCAATCAAGAATACGCGCACCGCATCGGCGCCGTATTTCGTCATCACCGTCATCGGGTCTACGACGTTGCCGCGCGACTTGGACATTTTCTGTCCCTGCGCGTCCAACACCATGTCGTTGACCACCACGGCGCGGAACGGCGCCGTGTCGCTCGGCCTGCGCAGCGCGCTGCTGGCCGCGACCCCGATGACGTCGTTGTTCGGCAGGGCGTCGCCAAGGCCTGTCGCGATCGCGAGCAGCGAATAGAACCAGCCACGGGTCTGATCCACGCCTTCGGCGATGAAGTCGGCCGGGAACATCTGCGCCATGACGTCCTGGTTTTCGAACGGATAGTGCCACTGCGCAAACGGCATCGAACCCGAGTCGAACCACGTGTCGATCACTTGCGGCACGCGGCGCATCGTCCCCATCCCTGACGCGGCCGGCCATGTGTATTCGTCGACGCCAGGTTTGTGTGGATCGAAGTCGTTAGGCAGCGCCTTCCCGGTGCGTTGTGCCAACTCGGCGTACGAACCGATCACGTCGATCTCGTTTGGATCGGCGTCATTCACCCAGATCGGCAGCGGCGTCCCCCACTACCGGTCGCGCGACAGCGCCCAGTCGATGTTGTTCTTGAGCCACTCGCCGAAGCGTCCCTCGCCGATCTCGTGCGGATGCCAGTCGGTGCGCGCATTGCGCAGGAGCATCTCGTCCTTGAAGCTGGTGGTGCGCACGAACCAGGACTCGCGCGCATAGTAAAGCAGCGGCGTGTCGCATCGCCAGCAGTGTGGATAGGCGTGCGTTAGGCGCCCCGCCTTCCACAGGCTGCCTCGACGTCTCAGCTCCTCGATGATGAGCGGATCCGCGTCTTTCACCCACTTGCCGCCGATGAGCGGAATCGTCTCCGCGAAGCGCCCGCGCCCGTCCACCGGCTGCAAAAAGGCCAGTTTGTGGCGTTGCCCCGCCGCGTAGTCGTCCGCGCCGAACGCCGGCGCCATGTGCACGATGCCCGTGCCGTCTTCCGGCGAAACGAAGTCTTCACCGACTACGATCTCGTGATTCGCGTCGTCCGGATACGCAACCCAGTCCAGCGGCCGTTTGTACGTCCAGTCGACGAGATCCCGCCCCGTTAGGCGCTCGACGATCTCCCATCGATCGTCATAGTCCTCACCGAGCACTCCTTTGAGCCGCGCCTCGGCGAGGATGAGCGTGCCGTCCGGGTTCTTGCGCTTCCGCACTTCGACATAGTCGAGATCGGGGTGCACCGCCAAAGCGACGTTAGACACGAGCGTCCACGGCGTCGTCGTCCACACGAGAAGCCTGCGCACGCCGTGACCCGTGACCCCTGACCCTTGACCCTCTCCTTCGACCTTAGACCTTAGACCTTCGACCTGAAGTGCAACATAGATCGACGGATCTTCTACATCCTCATACCCCTGCGCCACTTCGTGCGATGACAACGCCGTCCCGCAACGCGCGCAATACGGCAGGATCTTGTGTCCGCGATACAACCGCCCCTTCTCGTATAACGTCTTGAGCGCCCACCACACGCTTTCGATGTAGTCGTTCGTGTACGTGACGTAGGCGTGTTCGTAGTCCATCCATACGGCGGAGCGCTCGGAGACCCCTTCGTGGTCTCCCTTGTACTTCCACACGCTCTCACGGCACAGCGCATTGAATTTGGCGACGCCTAACGCCTCTATGTCCTGCTTGCCGCTGATCCCCAGCGCCTTCTCGACTTCGATCTCCACCGGCAGACCATGCGTGTCCCAACCACCTTTGCGCGGCACGTAGTACCCCTGCATCGTGCGGTGCCGGCAGAACAGATCCTTCAGCGTGCGTGAAAAAACGTGGTGAATTCCCGCGCGCCCGTTGGCCGTCGGCGGACCTTCAAACCAGACAAAGCGCGGCCTGCCGGCGCGCGCTTGCACGCTCTGCTCAAAAAGGCCCTCCGCGCGCCACCAGCCAAGAACTTCCCGTTCCATCTCGTCGATGGAGCGGTCGGCTGGAAGCAACGGAAATCGATCGGAAGGCATGCGGTCGTACGTTGTCGAGAGGCAGCGAGCGAGTAAACGTTAGGCAGCGAGGCGTTCGATCACGCCGCTGATCAGCGCTGTCAGCTTCGGCTCGGCGCGCCCTGCGGTCGCGATGATCTTTGCCACGTCGACTGGCTCCAGCGTGTCGGGGATGCACATGTCCGTAATGATGGAGACGCCCAGCACGCGCATGCGGCTGTGCACCGCGACGATCACTTCGGGCACCGTGGACATTCCGACGACGTCAGCCCCCAGCGTGCGCAGCATGCGGTACTCGGCCCGCGTTTCGAGCGACGGTCCAGACAACGCGAGATATACCCCTTCGCGCAAGGTGATCCCCAGCTCGCCCGCCACGCGCCGCGCCAGCGCTCGCAACTCTGCATCGTACGGCGCGGACATGTCGGGGAAGCGCGGCCCCAGGCGCTCGTCGTTCGGGCCGACCAGCGGGTTGTCGCCTAACAAATTGATATGATCCGCGATGAGCATCAGGTCGCCCAACTCCCAGGTCGGCTCCATCCCCCCGCTCACGTTCGATACGATCAGCGTGCGTGCGCCGAGTGCGTGCAACACGCGCACCGGAAAACTCGCCTGCTGCAGTGTGTACCCCTCGTAACGGTGAAAACGCCCTTGCATCGCTACGACGTTTTTCCCGCCTAACGTGCCGCACAACAGCCGCCCCGCATGCGACTCGACGGTGGACAGCGGAAAGTCGGGGATGTCGGCGTACTCGATGACAACCGGCGACTCGATGCGACTCGCCAGTCCGCCAAGCCCCGTGCCGAGAATGATCGCAACGTCCGGCGCGATGGAATAGCGCGCACGAACGACAGCCGCGGATGCCTGCACATTCTCCAACGTGTGCAACGTCGCCGCTTGCGCCTCGCGCCTTACGCCTTGCGCCTTCGCCTCGACCTGCGCTCCCACGTTACTCCTTCACCAGCGAGTCGAGCCACGCCGGAGTCTGCGGGGTTGGGCGCGGTTGCGTTTCGTCGCTGGCCGATCGCTCGGGGCCCAACGACGTTGGTGCCGCTTCGGCCGCGGAGATCTCCGCCAGTTGGCGCTCGACCATCGCCCGCACCTGCGCCAGATACGCGCGTCGCTGACGCACGAGCAATTCCAGATCGGCCTCGACGCGCGCGATCTGCTGCTTCTGGTCG
>JBFMFA010000473.1:0-3639 GCA_040753195.1 Gemmatimonadota bacterium
AACTTCCCGGCGCGCGATGAGCTCCACGCGTATTCATTCGCGTCGCCTCGGAATCTGGATCAGATCATCGATGACACGGCGCGCTGGATGCAGAGCGGCATCCTCCAAGTCACGCACCCGCGCTACTTCGGGCTCTTTAATCCGTCGGTGCACGCGTCGTCCATTATCGCTGACGCGCTCGTGGCGCTGTACAACCCGCAGGTCGGAGGCTGGTCGCATGCTCCGGCGGCGAACGAGATCGAGCAGTGGACGCTGCGCGCGCTCGCTGGCACGTTAGGCTGGACCGGCGAGTTCGCGACCCACTTCACGAGCGGCGGAAGCGAGGCGAATCACACAGCGGTCCTGGCTGCACTGGCCGATCGCGCGCCAGGTTACGTTGAACAGGGAACGCGTGGACTTGCCAATCAGCCGAAGATCTACGTCTCCGATGAGAGCCACCATTCATTCATCAAGATCGCGCGCGCCTGTGGCCTTGGCGAGAACGCGGTGGCACACGTGTCCACCGACGCGAGCTATCGGATGCGAACGGATGCGCTGCTTGGCGCGATCGAGCGGGATGAGGCGTTAGGCTGTGCCCCGCTCATGATTGTGGCGACAGCGGGGACAACAGGAAGCGGAGCCATCGATCCAATCCCGGCAATCGCCGATATCGCCGCGGAGCGAAATATCTGGTTGCACGTCGACGCGGCGTGGGGAGGGAGCGCAGCTCTGGTACCTCGGCTGCGTCCGTACCTCACGGGCATCGAGCGTGCTGACTCCGTGACGTGGGATGCGCACAAGTGGCTCTCGGTGGCGATGGGGGCGGGAATGTTCTTTACGAAGCACCGTTCCGCGCTGCAACGCATGTTCGAGATCAAGACCGGTTACGTGCCGCCGACCGTGGAAGGCGGCGTGGATCTTTACAAAGAGTCGCTCCAATGGTCCCGGCGGTTTATCGGGCTGAAGGTTTTCTTCGCGCTGGCGGAACACGGTTTGGTTGGTCTGGGGACGGTCGTTCAGCGTCAGGCCGATCTCGCCGACGTATTGCGCACGAAGTTGCGCGCCGCAGGGTGGCGCGTGGTCAACGACTCGCAGCTGCCGCTCGTCTGTTTCACACACGATGTGATCGACGGGCAGCGCCTAACGACGCAGGGTGTCGTCGATCGTGTGCTGGCCATGGGTCGCTGCTGGATCTCTCACGTTACGCTGGCGCGGCAGACACAAGCCGTACGCGCGTGTATTACCAGCTTTGATGCGAACGAAGCAGACCTCGATATCCTACTGCAGGACCTGACGGCAGCGATTAAGGAGCGGTTCCCAGGGCGTTGACGGCGGATAGCCAGCCAAGTGCAAAAATCAACGCGACGAACGTGAGTAGCGCGCGCTGATCCCCCGGACCCTCGTCTTTCTGGAACGCGCGCCACACCGCCACCGCGGCGACAATAATCAGCAGCTTCTGTCCGGTGACAAAGACCGCAGCCACGAGGGCAGCAACGATGCTCCATCGCTGCATGCGGCTCAGTGCATGAAACGCGCGTGACCCGTCGAGCTGCCAGATCGGAATCAGGTTGAACAGGTTTATGAACCCTGTGAGCTGGGCGATGGCCAGCCAGATTCTGGCGTCCGTCATCCAATAGCCCACAAGCGCCGCGATACCCGCGCCCAATCCCCATACAGGACCGGCGAGTCCGATCGCCGCGTCGGTCTTCGGGTCGAGCACTCGCTGTTTGAGCATAACGAACGCGCCCACGCCAGGAATGAACAGTGGTGCCCCGGCGGCAATGTTCAGGCGCCGCAGCATCGCCACGTGGCCCATCTCATGGATATAGATCGAGAGCACGAGGCCTAACGCGAGCATCCAGCCGTACATCGACCAGTACACGCCGAAGAACGCGAACATTGACGCGAACGTCTTCAGCTTGGTGAGACCGAGAAGCAGGAACTTGAACTTGCCGAGCAGGAGGAGACCGAGGCCGGCAATGACGGCGATGCTCTTTTGCCACACGGAGCCGTGCGCCGGCACGGTTGGCGCGATGCTGCTGTCCGCGGGCTGCGCGCTCTGCCGCTTTTCGATCTCGAGCAGTCGCTGTGTGATGACGGCGTGCTGACGCGACGTCGCGGGGAGTAACTCCAACGCGGTCTCCCACGACTGATGTGCGTCGCTCAGCGCGCCGCGCTGATCCTGCTCTTCGGCGCGTGCCGCGATCTGTTTGAGTGCCTCGGAGTGCACGAGCCAGCCGCACGCCGGGCACGCTAAAGCGTTAGGCGCGAGCTCAGTATGACATTCGGGGCATGCGGCGACGCTGCGAGCGGCAGCGCCTTCGAAACCAGCCACCGTCAGGCGGCGCTGGCTGCTGACGCGCCGGTCCCATCACCGGCCTTCGCGCCCACTTTGAATGGGCCCGCGATGGTGATTTCAGCCGCGCGCGTCATGACCCAGGCCTGACGCATACCAATCCCGATGATCAGCGCGCTGATGAGGCCTGACGGCAGCGTACCAAAGACAACCATGAGTGGCAGTGCCAGTGCGAAGGCCAGCGCCAAGCCGAGCGAGAGCACCGGATTCACGGCAATTGCCGGTACCGCCACGTTAGGCGCGACGCTCAAGGACTCCGCTGAAGCAAGCGCGCTCGACTCCTCGTCTCCGTCCGCCGCGTCTGCCAGCGAGTCAGCCGATATCGCCGTCGAGTCAGCTTGGAAGGCGTTGTCCGTCGCCGCTTTCACCGCCAACGGCACATACGCCATCGCCACGGCGAAATACGTGAGCAGGGCACCGAGCACCTGTAGTCGACGGCCACCGCGCCCTCCCGCCCCCTTACGCAGTGCGAATCCAACCATGTATCCGATCAATAAGGCGACGATGCCGATCTCGAACTCGGTGATCGCGATGACGCCGTAGTAGATCGCCGCGCCGGCGATTGCGGCACCAAGCCCGAACAACCCAGCCGTTAGGGTCGGACCCCATTCCCGCAAAGGACCACTCATGCGCGCGACTTTGCCTTTGCAGGCTGTACACACATGTTCGCCATTCACGTCGAAGTACCACGTCCGCAGCGTGTTCGCGCACGAACTGCAGACCATCGCGTGGGCCGTTCCGCCATTTGACCCGGCGGGGACCGCGCGATCGAACTGCAGATCGTCCTGCTCTGCGTGTGAATCCTTCGAAGACGAAGCGTCCATTACGAAAATGGACGGCTCAGAAAAAAGCGCGTAACCGGTCGCCAAGATTAGAAGGGCCCCTCAAGAGGCAGCCTGACCGGGTTTGCATGACGGCGCCGTTCGGCTGCGTGACAGTTTCGCATGACTGCCCCCTTGCTGCTTCGTCCCACACAAGCACTGGCGCGTCGAGGGGACGATGGACTACGTCTTGTTTGTCGCAATAGCAGTCGTGGCGGGCTTCTATGTCGTCGCACCCCTGGTTCTCTGGATCAACGGATCGAGAATCACGCAGGTGCAACGCGAGCAGCTCTCTGACAACACCACCGTCCCCCCGCGCGCCGAAGCGTACCTCCTAAAAACCACGCCCTTCTTCTTCTCGAACGGGTTCGAGAAGCTCGGCGCACGCGTGCAGGAGAGCATGCCCAACGGACTGCGTGGCTACAAGCAGATCTGGCACCACCCCACCACGAAAGAAGTCGCTCTCGCGGGGGTGCATCTACG
>JBFMFA010000474.1:0-3637 GCA_040753195.1 Gemmatimonadota bacterium
GGGGGATCCGGGGCGGGGACCGGGGCGGGAATGGTGTATAACAAGCGGCGGGGTGGTTGTGGCGGTTGCAGTGGGTCGCAATTTGCTCGGACGGTAGTCCATGCCGATAGGCACTGTGGCTTCAGGCTCTCACTCTTATCCAACTCCCACCGATCCTCTCGTGCCGCCTGGTGCGGTCACGATAGAGACGTACGCATTAACGGACGTCGGCAAGACGCGCGAACACAATGAGGACGCTTTTGTAGTCGCGGACCTCGCCAATGCGCGGCCGATTGCCTTCGATCGCCAGCGTCGTCAGCGCGCTGGCGCCATGGGCACTTTGTTTATGGTGGCCGACGGGATGGGGGGCGCCGCGGCAGGCGAATATGCGAGCGCCGCCGCCGTCGAGGTGGTTTTGCGCTACCTGCGGGACCACTGGTCCGGTCGCGACCGACCCACCGCGGAGACATTCGTGGTCGCGATGTACCGCGCCACGATTCGGGCGAACGACGAGCTGCACGCGATACAGAAGGAACGGCGCGACCTCGAGGGCATGGGGACGACGGCGACGATCGCCGGCCTCCTTGGCGATACGCTGTATCTCGCGCAGGTCGGCGACAGCCGCGCGTATCTGGTGCGCGAGGGAAAGGCAGTGCAGATCACGCGGGATCAGTCGTTGATGCAGCGGCTTATCGACGCGGGCGAGATCTCCGAAGAGGCCGCCGCGACGAGTGATCGGCGAAACATCATTTTGCAGGCGTTAGGCCCCGAAGCACATGTGAAGATCGACCTCACGTATCAGCGGCTGCGGCGTGGTGATGTGCTGGTTGTGTGCAGCGACGGACTTTCAGGACAGGTCAAGGCGGACGAGATCGCGAAGTTCGTTGGCGACGGGTCGGATCTCGAGCGCGCCTGCAGCGAGCTCGTACACGCGGCGAATTCAGCCGGCGGTCCGGACAACATCACGGTGGTCCTAACGAGATTCGACGGCGACGGACTTGCGGCAGCGTCGGATGACGATGACGCGGGGTACCACGAGTTCAGTCTGCCGTCGGCGATTACGCTGGATGTCGAGGCAGCTGGACCACCGCCCGAAGCACTTCCGCCCGTGGCTACAGAGGTTGTTGATGACGAGCGGCGCCGCCGCGGTCAGCGGTGGATGCGCATTCTCGCGGGTATTGGGATCGCTCTCGCGCTGTACGTGATTTGGCGGTACATGCGGGCGTCGTAGGCAGCTTTTGGTAACAACGCTCGCGGATTTGCGCGGAAACGGCGCGGATTAGCGCGGATTGCCCGCTCAACAAAGAGCGCAGGCGCAGACGGACGCAGACATTAGCTGGTCCAACGCGGACCGCTCGGGCTGACAACCGCTATCCGCGCATCGAGCGTCAGCACGTTGGTTTCTGTTGTTTTGTTGTTGCCTTTTGGCCTGTGCTTTTTGCCCACGTAGGACTTTCGCGCTGTCGCAGTATCCGCGCAAATCCGCGCTACATCTGCGTCATCCGCGAGCGTTCTTACTGACTACTCAAAACTGTCACGCTGGCGTTAGGCTCCCCAACACACGCGGCCCGCGTGCACCCGTCGCAGATGGCACATTCCCGGGCCGGCCGCGCAGATGCAGATACCCCATCAGCGCGAACGCCACCGCCTCCTTCGCCTCGGCGTCGAAAAACAGCTCATCGAACTGCACCACCTTCACGTGGGGCACCTCGCGCTGAATCGCCCTGACGAGCGTGGGGTTCTTCGCCCCTCCGCCTGAGACCACCAGCTCCGTTACTGGCTCAGGAATAAACCTGCGAAACGCGTCGCCGATCGAACGCGCGGTCAGCTCTACGGCACTCGCCACGATATCGTCGATTGACGCGTTCGGCGCAGCGCGCCGGCAGTCATTGATGAACGAGTCGATGAACTGCGGCGTGTACAACTCGCGCCCCGTCGATTTGGGTGGATCGGCCGCGTAATACGGATGCTGCAACGCGGCAGCCACCACGGACGCGATCGCCGTGCCGCGTGCCCCCCGCTCACCATCGCGGTCATAACGTTCAGCGCCGCTCGTTAGGCGATGCACCACGCCGTCGATCACGACCACGCCGGGGCCCGTATCGAACGCGCGCACCGAAGGCCCCTCCGCCGCATTTCCCGGCGGAACGACCGTGAGGTTGCCAATCCCGCCGATATTCTGCAGCACACGCCAGCTGTGCGGAGAACGGAAGAGCAGCGTGTCGGCAATGGGCACAAGCGGTGCTCCCTGCCCTCCCGCCGCGATGTCACGCGCGCGGAAGTCGCTGATCACCGGGATCCCGGTCCGTTCCGCAATCACCGCCGGATGACCGATTTGCCACGTCGAATGCGCGGGAACGTGCCACAACGTCTGCCCATGCGACGCGATGGCGGCAATGTCGCCACGCGGAACCCCGGCCTGCGCGATCACGGCATTGGCGGCGCGTGCCAGCCAACCACCCAACTCATAGTTGGCCCGGCAGTTCGCCTCCTGCGTCGTGTCCGTTAGGCATTGAGCGAGTAACGCCCGCTCACTCTCCGCATACGGCGTGACCTCGTACGCCAACAACTCGAATGCGATGTTAGACGGATTGCCATCGCGGTCGCTGAACCTAACGAGCGCCGCCGAGATGCCGTCCAGCGACGTGCCGGACATGAGCCCCACGACAACCAGCGAATCGCTCGGGGCCATTATCGCACCGGCGGCGGTGGCCCCGGCACGACACGGCGGATGATGCCCCCGGCGCGATCGAGCGCGGCGACCGCATCCGCGGCCGTCAGCGCCAACTGCTGCATTACGATGGCGACCTTCACCCGCTGATCGGCCGCGTCCAGGAACCGGCGCGCTTCCTCACGCGAGACTCGACACACCTCCACCAGAATGCGCTCGCTGCGATCGCGCAGCTTGTTGTTGGTTGCGCGCAGGTCGACCATCAGGTTGCCGTACGCCTTCCCGATGCGAATCATCGCGCCCGTCGTAAGCATGTTGAGCACGAGCTTCGTCGCCGTCCCTGCCTTCAAACGCGTCGAACCGGTGAGCACCTCAGGGCCCACGATCGGTATGATCGCGACGTCCAGCATGTCTTCCAACGGCTTGGCGATCGGTGTGCACGCGATGATCACCGTCTTCGCGCCGCGCTGCCTGGCCCGCTCCACCGCGCCATGGACAAAGGGCGTTGTTCCAGATGCCGCGATGCCCACGACAACATCGTTTGGGCCGACGTCGAGAACGTCCACTTCGTGCGCGCCGCCTTCCGGCCGGTCCTCCGCGCCTTCCTGCGCGCGGAAAACAGCCGCTGGTCCGCCCGCGATAATGCCCACGACGGCATCCGGCTCGGAACCAAACGTCGGCGGGCACTCGCTCGCGTCGAGTATGCCGAGTCGCCCGGAGGTGCCCGCCCCAAAGTAGATCAATCGCCCGCCCGCCCGAAATGCAGCCTCTACAAGATCAATCGCGCGAGCGATCCGCTCGCGCTGGGAGGCGACGGCGTCGGGTACGCGACGGTCCTCGGCATTCATGAGATCGACGATCTCGATCGCCGACGCGAGGTCGATGTTCGCCGATTGTGCGTTGCGTTGTTCGGTGACGCGAGGGTCCGCGGCTGCCAGGTTGGGACCGTCGGGACGCTCGGTGGGCGGCAAGTTCTTTTCGGCGGGA
>JBFMFA010000475.1:0-1126 GCA_040753195.1 Gemmatimonadota bacterium
GTCGCGAGCGACTGGAGCGCGAAGCACGCAGCCGTCGCACGTCCAAGGCTGGTGTCACGCTCGAAGACTTCATGGCGCAAACGGAAGCGGGCGAAAAACGCACGCTCCGTATGGTGATCAAGGCCGACCAGGGTGGTCCGGCGGAAGCGCTGGCGGATGCATTGCAGCAGCTCTCCACGAGCGAAGTGGCTGTCGAAGTCGTCCATCGCGGCGTCGGCGCCGTCACGGAGAGCGATATCCTGCTCGCCCGCACGGCCGGCGCGATCATCATCGGCTTCCACGTGAGGCCGGACAACAACGCGCGAGCGGCGGCTGAACGCGAAGGCGTTGAGATCAAGCTCTACCGCGTCATCTACGATGCGGTCAACGACGTGAAGGCTGCGCTCGAAGGCATGCTGCGTCCTGAGGAAAAAGAGGTTGTCCTCGGCGAAGCCGAAGTGCGCGAGATCTTCAAGATCTCTCGGATCGGCACGATCGCTGGCTGCCACGTCCGCAGCGGCATCATGTCGCGGACCGGGCGCGTCCGCGTCATCCGCGATGCCGTCGAAGTCTTCGACGGCAACTTCCTCTCGCTGCGTCGCTTCAAGGACGATGTGAAGGAAGTGAAGGAAGGGTATGAGTGCGGCATTGGCGTCGAGAACTTCAACGACATCAAGGTCGGCGATGTGATCGAGTGTTACCGGCGCGAAGAAGTCGCGCGCACCTTGGCTGGGGATGGCAAGCGTGGCGCCTAACGCGCACGCGATGCGGAGCTCATGCCATGGCCGCTGCCGATTCCCGCCGCGCTGATCGCGTCGCCGAAGCGATCCGCGCCGAAGTCGCGACCTTTCTGGCGGATGGAGTGAAGGATCCGCGCGTAAAGGCCTTCGTGACCGTCACCGGCGTCGACGTCACGCGCGATCTGCGACAGGCGCGCGTGTACGTCAGCCTCATGGGTGCGGACGCAGACCGCGCGTCCACGCTTGAAGCGCTGGATCACCTTGCTCCGCACTTGCGTTCCATTATTGGAAAGTCGCTGCGGCTGCGCGCCGCGCCCGAGCTCGAGTTCCGCGTCGATGACAGCATTGCCCACGCGGCCCGCATCGACTCGCTCCTGGCCCAGGCGCGCGAGAGCGATGCCGCCATC
>JBFMFA010000475.1:1136-3635 GCA_040753195.1 Gemmatimonadota bacterium
AGAACGAGTAGCGGGCTCATTCTGATCGACAAGCCGGTCGGCTTGACTTCGCAGCAAGCCGTGCAGCGCGTCCGCCGCGCGTTAGGCGTGGAGCGCGCGGGCCACACAGGAACGCTCGATCCCTTTGCGACTGGTCTGCTGCTGGTACTCCTCGGCCGCGCCACGCGACTCGCCGCGTACGTCGTGGATGAGCCGAAGGAGTATGAGGCGACCGTTCGCTTTGGCGTCGAGACCGACACCGACGACAGCACAGGCACTGCGACGCGCGTGGCGTCCGCGCCATCAGAAGGGAGTATCGCGCGGGGAGTCGCGCTGCTCACGGGCGCGATCGAGCAGACGCCGCCGGCCTTTTCTGCAAAGCACGTCGCGGGTCGGCGTGCATACGCGCTGGCACGCCGCGGCGCGTCGCTGCAGCTCGCGCCGGTCCAGGTGCGTGTCGAGCGCTGGACGATCCTCGCGCAAACGGCGGACACGCTGCGGGTCCGCATCACATGCTCTGGCGGCACGTACATCCGCGCATTGGCGCGCGATCTGGGTCGCCTAACGGGATCTGCCGCGCACTGCGCCGAGTTGCGCCGTACACGCTGCGGCCCGTTCGCGGTGAGTGACGCCGTGACACCGGACGCCGCGCAGCCGGGCGATGTCCTGCCGCCCGCCATCGCCGTCCGCGATCTGCCCACCCAGGCCGTAGATGCGGCTGGCGCGTTAGGCGTCGCCCATGGCCGACCGATCGCCGCGACGATCGACGGTGCGCGGAGCGCGCTGGTGGACGCCGAGGGGAACCTCGTTGCCATCGCCGAGCGCGCAGACAACCACTGGCACCCCCGAGTAGTTTTGTCCGAGCCTGCAGTGCCGTAGCGTCTACGCCTTACGCCTTACGCCTTACGCCTTACGCCTTACGCCTTGACGCCCGTGGACAGCGCCTTACCTCCTGACGTTGCCTGGACAGCCATCACTGTCGGCACTTTCGACGGTGTGCATCGCGGTCATCAGTATTTGCTCTCGTCACTCGCTCAGGCCGCGCGCGAGCGCGATCTGAAATCGCTGCTCGTAACGTTCGATCCGCATCCACTCGAAGTCGTCAATCCGACGGCCGCCCCGCTCCTGCTCACGGTTGGCGACGAAAAGCTCGAGGTCATCTCTGAAAGCGGAATCGACTATCTCGCCATCGTCCCGTTCACGCGCGCGCTCGCCAACCTCGATGCCGAGTCGTTCGTGCGCGACATCCTGTGCCGGCGCTTCCGGATGCAGTTTCTGCTCATGGGGCACGATCACGGATTCGGGCGCAACCGCGCCGGCAACGCGGCCACGATGCAGATGCTCGGCCGGGAGCTGGGCTTCGAAGTCGACGTACGCCCCGCGATCGGCGTGGACCAAGGTCCTCCCGTGTCCTCGACCGCCATTCGCCGCGCGATTGCCGGCGGCGATCTGGAGCGCGCTCGTCTTGCGTTAGGCCGGCCCTACTCGGTGAGTGGCAATGTCGTGGCCGGCGACAGTCGTGGTGCCTCGTTAGGGTTCCGCACCATCAACGTCCCATCGCCGTCGTACCGCAAACTGCTTCCGCCGTTCGGCGTGTACGTCGTCCGCGTGCAGACCCCCCATGGATCGTTCGGTGGCATGCTCAACCTCGGTACGCGGCCCACCTTCGAAGACACCACGGCGCTGCTGGAAGCGCACCTGTTCGACGTATCGATCAACCTCTACGGAGCGCCCGTGCGCATCGACTTCGTTAGGCGGATGCGCGACACCCAACGGTTTCCGGACGCCGCCGCGCTGCGTGCGCAATTGGAGATCGATGCCGCGATGGCGCGAGGCATTCTGGCCGCGGAGGCCGTCGCTTCGCACGCCTGAGCCGGCACCTGCGTAACTCCGCGAACCCGGCCTTTGCAACGCCGGCACGCAGCGCCGCACACCTAACGAGCAACCCGACGTACGCCCGAGGCGGCTTGCCCACGCCCAAGCTCGCTTGCTTCAGCTCTGCACGCCGTCAATTGTTGCTATACACAAGTGGTGCGGCGCCGCCGCCGACGGGTATCGTAGCCGTTAGGTCGTTCAGCCCCCTGTCCCCCCAGCCAGGAGCGTGCGGCACCTAACGTGGTGTGGTCTCCACGTCGTGCCGCGACGCGCCGCAGCGACATAAACGGGGGAATACATGCCAATCACTATCCGTCATACGCTTGCCGCTCTCGTTGCGGGAGCACTCTTCATCCCCACATCGGCTCACGCACAACAGTCGGTCACGATCGCTGGACGCGTGCAGTCGGACGTCGGAACGCCGCTTCAAGGTGCTGCGGTAGCCCTGCGCGGGATGGGCCTCGGTGCCATGAGCCGCGAAGACGGCCGCTACGAGTTCACAGTCCCGAGCGCGCGCGCTACGGGCCAGTCCGCCATCCTCGAGGCGCGCCGCCTTGGCTTCCGGCCGGAAACCGTCACAGTCACGCTCACCGCCGGCACGAACATCAACCGTGACTTCACACTCACTGCCAATCCGCTTCAGCT
>JBFMFA010000476.1:0-3632 GCA_040753195.1 Gemmatimonadota bacterium
CGAACCGATCCGGAGTCGCATCCGGGACGTCGGCGATACGTCCGCGACGGCGACATCACGACCTAACGAGACAGTCGTCGACAGCCGATTGCGCTTTTCCAACGCCTTGCTGCGCACCGGCCTGAGTCACGACCTCATGGAGCGCAGCGCTGAATCTCAGCTGCAGTTACAGCTCGGCGTTCAGGCACATTCGATCAGCTACACTTTCAATCAGCACCACGCGCTCAGCGGCACCTCACGCGAAGGATCGCGCAACTGGATGGAATGGACGCGGACGTGGGGTCTCATGCTTCGTCGCGCGGGCGTGGTCCTGGCGTATCGCGGACGTCATCTGACCGGCGTGGAGCGGCCGGCGGCAGTGAACGACCTGGTGGTTCCGGTTGCCATCGACGTTCTCTCCAGCTTCCGGCCGATCACACCAGCACCAGCGACACTGCGCGATGTGACTGTGGTCACGCATCAGTTGTCCATGTCTCTCGCCATCCGATGAACCAGACGCCTATCTGCCGAGGGCGACCTATGCTTTCTTTTGTCGACCGCCTAACGCGAGCCACTGTGGGTGTGGCCATGCTGTCCGTCACGGCGTGCTACAACGATCCATCGCCGTCGGAACCGCCGGTGACCGCGACGCTGGACCAGGAACTGCGCGCGGCAATGTCCAACTGGGGCGCGCAGTTACCCATCGCTCAGATACCGCAGCAGAACCCCGCCCTCGTCGCGCTGGGGCGCGCGCTCTTTTTCGACAAAGAGCTAAGCGGCAATCGCGACATCTCATGCGGCACCTGTCATGACCCCGTCACGCACGGCACGGACGGCCTATCGCTGGCCATTGGCACCGGCGGACGCGGAAGTGGCGATGCACGGGTCCTCGGCGCTGGTCGCCATTTCGTCCCTCGCAACGCGCCGTCGATGCTGAATCAGGCGCTCACGTTCCCGTACATGTTCTGGGACGGGCGCCTCGTCGACCGCAATCTGGTCAGCCAGCCCGACTCTGTGATCCGGATTCTCTTTCCGGCGGGACTGAGCAGCGCTCTCGCCACGCAGGTCATGCTCCCCGTGCTCAACCGTACTGAAATGCGCGGGGCGCGTGGAGACAAGGACCACCTGGGCAACGCGAACGAACTTGCCGAGATCAACGATAGCGAACCTAACAAGGTCTGGGACGCGCTGATGGTACGCCTGCTGCGGATCAGCGGATACCAGGGTCTGTTCGCGGCGGCGTACCCGGGCATTCCAGCCAACTTGTTAGGCTTCCAGCATGCCGCCAACGCCATCGCGGCATTCGAGATCGACGCGTTTACGCGAACCGATTCGCCGTTCGACAGGTTTCTGAAGCACAACGGCAGCGCCATGAGTGAAGAAGCCAAGCGCGGAGGTTTGCTCTTCTTCGGCGTCGCGCGCTGCGCCTCGTGCCATAACGGCCCGGCGCTTGGTGGGCAACAATTCGCGAATATCGGCATCGTGCAGATCGGACCGGGCGTAGGCAAGTTCGCGCCGCTCGACGTGGGCCGCGACGAGCACATGCAGTTCCCGGGCGTTCCGCAGCCATCACCATTCCGGTTTTCGTTCCGGGCCGCACCGCTGCGCAATGTCGAGCTGACGGCGCCCTACATGCACAATGGTGCGTATCCGACGCTCGAGACCGTCGTTAGGCACTACAACAACGCCGATTCGGCGGTGCGCTCGTATGATGTGACGCGGCTCGACCCGCGCTTCCGTTCGTCGTATCACGGCGACGTCGCCACAGTGACCAACGTCGCGCAATCGCTCGATTTTCGTTTACGCCAGCCGCTGCGCCTGACGGTACAGCAACAGCAGCAGCTGGTCGCGTTTCTCAAGTCGCTCACAGACCCCGCGGCGCGCGACATGAGAGCGATTACACCAGCGCAAGTGCCGAGCGGACTGCCGGTCCACTAGTTAGGCGCAAGGCGGAAGGCGGAAGGCGGAAGGCGCAAGGGGATATGAAAGGCGCGGTCCTCGCGCCTACCGCCTCGCGCCTACCGCCTCACCGCTGCGGACTTCCTGCCGCACGGCCTCGAGATCGGCTTCGACCATCATCCGCACCAATTCGCGGAACGAGACCTTCGGCGACCAGCCCAGCACGCGCTTGGCTTTGGATGCGTCGCCGACCAGGAGGTCGACTTCAGCCGGCCGATAATGACGCGGGTCGATCACCACGTGCTTCGTCCAATCGAGCCCACCACCGATCACGGCCGCCGCTTCGTCCAGAAATTCGCGCACCGAGTGCGTTTCGCCTGTCGCGATCACGAAATCGTCGGCGGTGTCCTGCTGCAGCATATGCCACATCGCTTCGACGTAGTCGCCGGCAAAACCCCAGTCGCGCCGCGCGTCGAGGTTGCCTAACGCGATCGTGTCCTGCAGACCCAGCGCAATGCGCGCCAAACCGAGGGTGATCTTCCGCGTGACGAAGTTCTCGCCACGGCGCGGGCTCTCGTGGTTGAACAGAATCCCGCACGACGCGTGCAGTCCGTAGCTCTCGCGATAGTTCACAGTCGCGTAATGCGCGAAGGCTTTGGCGCAGGCATACGGCGAGCGTGGATGAAACGGTGTCGTCTCGTTCTGCGGCGTTTCGCGCACACGACCAAACAGTTCGCTGGACGACGCCTGATAAAACCGAGTCTTCTCGCTCAAGCCCAGGTTTCGGATGCATTCGAGCAAGCGCAGCGTCCCCACGCCGGTCACTTCGGCCGTGTATTCGGCGATATCGAAGCTCACACGCACGTGGCTCTGCGCCGCCAGGTTGTAGATCTCGTCTGGCTGCACCGTTGCAAGCACGCGCGTAATCGCGCCACTGTCAGCCAGATCGCCGTAGTGCAGTTCGAGCCGGCCCTCGCCCCCGCGCCCCGCGTTATGCAGATGATCGATGCGGCTCGTCGTACCGAACGTGCTCGCGCGCCGCACGAGCCCGTGCACCTCGTACCCTTTCGCCAGCAGCAGCTCGGCGAGATAGGAGCCGTCCTGGCCTGTAATTCCCGTTATGAGGGCGCGTTTTGACATAAAACAATAGTAAACAACTTGCTGGTTGCTAGAGTAACGTCGCTCCAGCCCTCGTCAGTCGCCCAACCGCCGCTTCGTCCAGCCGTGCCCGTACAACGAGCGCATGATCGACCTGCTGTTGTTCGAGCACTTCGCCGGCGCGATGCACGGCCGCCAACAAGCTTCCGTCGGTGATCGGGAGCCGCAGCTCAACAACCGGTCGCCGCTGGTGCAGTTGCGCCCGCAGCGCTTCGCGCAACGGCTCGATCCCGCCTGGCTTCACCGCGCTGACGAAGACGCAGTCGGATCCCAGCTCCGCCATGCGCTGCCGCAACGCGTCCACCGACGCCTGATCCAATCGATCGACCTTGTTGAACGCGAGGATCACGGGTCGATCCCCGGCGCCTAACTCGTTCAGCACGTCTTCCACGATCTCCCGCTGTTCTTCCCACACCGGATGGCTCGCATCGATCACGTGCACGAGCACATCGGCCTCGCGCACTTCTTCAAGCGTCGCGCGGAATGACGCGACGAGATCGTGCGGCAGCTTGCGGATGAAGCCGACCGTGTCGGTCAGCAGCACGCGCTCGCGATCGCCTAACGCCACCTCACGGGTGAGCGGATCGAGCGTTGCG
>JBFMFA010000477.1:0-3624 GCA_040753195.1 Gemmatimonadota bacterium
AGCATGGTGCTCGCCAGCGCGACGCTCGACATCCCCGCATACAAAAAGCACGAGGCGAGCCTCGTGAAGACGTTACCGGACTCGACGCAGAAGGCGATCGCGTCTGGCGAAGCGGCCAAGACGTATAACGACCCGAAGTATCAGTCCGCGTTAGGCCAATTCTTCGCGCAATACTTTTCGCGTCGGCCGGTTCGAGTGGAGTTCGACTCTCTCCTCGCGTCGACGAATCAGGACATCTACAACTATATGATGGGGCCGGGCGCGTTAACCGCCACCGGCACGCTCAAAGCGTACGACGCGACACCGGGATTGAAGGATATCGCGGTGCCTACGCTCTATACCGTCGGCGAGTTCGATTTGGTGGGCCCCGAGGTTGTGCGCGGTTACGCAGCGAAGACACCAGGCGCCAAGTACGAAATCATCCCCGACGCCGGACACATGACCATGTGGGACAATCCGGAGGCGTTACTCCGCGTAGTGCGCGACTTCCTGATCGCCGCCGACACCGCGCGCACCCGTTAGGTGTGTCGTGGCGCGAAGGGAGTCGACGCGTCGGAACAAAGAGAAAAGTCGTTCGTAAGTGACCCCGGTCGGATGTTCACACTTACCAGGCGATCCCGTATGCCTCTCGACGGAAGTCAGATCCCACCATCTTAGTCCCGTTAGGCAGCACCACGATTGCCTGTGCACCGCCGAACTCCGCGCTCGGCTGCTGCACAACCACGCTGTGGCCGCGCGCCGTGAGTGCCGCGCGCACCGAGTCCGACACACCTGGCTCAACTCCAAGGCGCCGGCCGTACGAGCGCCAACGCGGCGCTTCGATCGCCTGTTGCGGCGTCATCCCGAAGAGCATCACGTTGTTGATCACCTGCGTGATCGTCTGCGTCTGGCCGTCGCCGCCAGGAGTGCCGACCACCATATGAAGCGAGCGGTCCGGGCGCAGCACCATCGCGGGACTTAGTGTGTGATACGGGCGCTTTCCCGGAACGAGCACGTTAGGGTGCGCGGCGTCGAGAGAGTAGAGAGAGCCTCGGTTGTGTAGTGTGATCCCCGTACCCGGGACCATGCGACCACTTCCGAACGACGCGAAGAGACTCTGGATCCACGACACCGCGTTTCCGTCTTTGTCGATCACGCACAAGTAGATCGTGTCGCCATTTCCGTCGCGCGCAGGATCGGGGCTGCCACTTGCCGCCGTCGTTGGAGCGATCTTCTTACGTAGCTCCTTCGCGTACTCTTTCGACAACAGGCGATCGAGCGGCACCTGCGCGAACGCGGGATCGGCGACGAACTGATCGCGATCGGCGTACGCGAGCTTTGATCCCTCGACGAGCGTGTGCACGTAGTCGGCCGAGTTGTGGCCCATCGCGCCAAGGTCTGTTAGCTCGGCGAGGTTGAGCTGCTGCAGCAACGTCACGCCCTGTGTGTTAGGCGGGAACGCGAGCACGTGGTTGCCGTGATACGTCGATTCGATGGGGTCCTGCCAACGAGACGCGTGCTTCGCGAGATCGGCGGCAACGAGCAAGCCGCCTTCTTTCTCAATGAAGGCGACGATCTTCTGCGCTAGCTCACCCTTGTAGAACACATCCGGGCCCCGCGCTGCGAGAAGATCCAGCGAACGCGCAAGATCGACCTGTTTGAGAAGCGTGCCTGGTTTCGGCGCGGCGCCGTTCACGAGGAATGTGCGCGCGAGTTCGGGATCGGCGGAGACTTTCTTGAGTTCGTCGTTGATGTCGGAAGACAGGCGATTCGAGACGGCAAAGCCTTCCTGTGCATAACGAATCGCCGGCTGCAGTGCCTGCGAAAGTTTGATAGTGCCGAAGCGCGCGAGTGCGTCCGCCCACCCACGCACCGCACCGGGAACCGAGACTGACAGAATCCCTGTCGCCGGGATTGCAGTCATGTTCTTCGCCGCGAAGAACGCCGGCGTGGCTGTGCTTCCAGCACCGCCGCTGCCGTTCAACGCGTAGACCTTCCCGGTCTTCGCTTCACGATAGAGCATGAACATGTCGCCGCCGGCGCCGTTCATGTGCGGGCGGACGACGTTCAGCACCGCCGCCATCGTGACGGCCGCGTCGATCGCATTGCCGCCGCGCTTGAGCACATCGGCCCCAGCGGCTGTTGCGAGCGGATGATCCGACGACAGTGCCGCAACGTTTCCGGACACGTCGGGCCGCATGGGGATGGGCGCCCGTTGAGCGCCTAACGAGGCGCTCGCGAAGAGCAGCAGGAGCAGGGCTCTGGCCTGGGACGACATCGGGTTTCGTTTGGTTTGTGGATGCCGAATCGTATCGTAGGGCTGCGGCGCGCGAAATGGGCCTATCGGCCCGTTATGACGATCAAGGAGGTAATCACTCGAACTGCATGGGGATGTTGCGGCGCGCATGGCTGCCGAGCTTCGCGAAGATGTTCTCGATCTGATGCCGCACCGTATGCGGGCTCGCCCAGGGCGCGCTGGACGGCATCAATCACCCCCGGGCGGTCACAAATACGGCAGACGCCACACACAAATCGGCGCGCATTGACTAGCTTTTGAATCCAGTTTCCCAAGGCCCCAGCATTTCAGTCGAACTCTACAAAGGATTCACCGTCACGCCGCGCACCTTTCAGGTGCGCGGGTCCAACCGCTGGACGGTGGAAATCCTGATCGCCGGGCGCGCGCGAACGCGCGCCTTCTCATGCAAAGAGATGTGCGAGTCCGAACACGCCGCCATCATCGCGTGCCGGCAGTTGGGGCGCCGCATCATTGACCGAGGCCCGCGAAATTGCGGTGTCGACGAGCTCTCGGGCGAATGAGTCAGTCATTTCATCAAACCGCGCCAAGGAGCAGTGCGACGTGGCCAGACAACCCAACTACGGTTTCGACAAGCGCCGGAAAGAACAGGCGCGCAAAGAAAAGCAGGAACAAAAGCGTCTACGCAAGCTCGACGAGGCGAGAGAACGCGCTGCCAATCGCCCGTCTTCTGAGCCCGAGCCGAACGCTGCTGCCGACGCGACCGTCCCGACCGATACGGGGCCAATAGACGCAAACGAGCGGTAAGATGTCGGCTGTGCGTCGGCGACCGTACGTCGCTGACGCGCGTGCCTAACGCGCACCGGAAGCGCCGATCTGCAGCATCGCCGCGTGTAGTTGAAAACGTAACGGCACACCATCGCGAGCCTGGCAGCGCACGTTTCCACCGTTCATCGAGCGCGTTCCACCGCCCGACGAGGTCCCCGTAGCCATATCGCGGCGCACCGATGTTCATTCGCTCCAGCCAAGCCCGGTTGGAACCGAGAAACATCCATGTGCAACCGCATATCGCGTCTCATCGCGATGACGATCGTCGTCGCCTCCGCCATCACATCGGCCGGATCGCCATCGCACGCCCAGGGCACACCGTCGCCACTGGTCACGCTCACGCGGCTCGACGGCCCCATCGTCCTCGACGGCGTGCCTAACGAAGCAGCGTGGCAAAGTATCCCCACGCTCCCGCTCACGATGTACACGCCGGTCTTTCGCGGCACACCCACGCAACGCACGGAGATCCGCGTCGCCTACGACGACGAGGCGTTCTACGCCGCGTGCTGGTGCTACGACTCCGAGCCTTCCCGCATCCGCATCAACTCACTGTACCGCGATCG
>JBFMFA010000478.1:0-3622 GCA_040753195.1 Gemmatimonadota bacterium
GGCGATGCTGCAGGCCTTGCAGACGAGCATCGAAGCGCTCAGCGCGGCGCACGCGCAAGTCGCCGATACGACAACGCGGTGGCTCGGCAATGTTCAGGAGAACATCGCCGCACTTGCCGTAGCGATTGCCCGGCATCTCACGGACCGGCAGTATGCGGAGGACCCGCAGATCGTCGCTGAGTTGGTGCGCAGGGCGATCGCCGAGTTTCCGCCGGAGGCCGAGCTTACGGTGCGCTTGAACCCGGACGACTGCTCCGCGGTGCTCGCGTTAGGTGCGAACTGGTTGCAGAACGGCGCCCCGGCGCGGCATCAGCTGCAGCTCGTGGCCGATCGCAACATCCTCCCTGGCGGCTGCATGGTGGACGGACCGGATCGCATCATCGACGGTCGCGTGGACATGGCGCTCGAGCGCGTGTATCGGAGGTTGATCAGTGCAGACGCTTGAGTTGCTCCCGCAGCGGCTCGCGCACGTCTCGCGCTTCGAACATTGCGGGCGCGTCACGCGCGTCGTCGGTCTCGTGATCGAGGCCGCAGGACTGGATGTCGGCGTCGGCGAACTGTGTCGCATTTCCAGCACGACGGGCGAGCACACGATCCTCGCGGAGGTCGTTGGCTTCCACGAGCGTGGCGTGCTGCTCATGCCGTTAGGCGAGCTGTCGGGCCTGCATCCGGGCAGTTGCGTGCAGCCGCTCGGTCGTTCCTTCGGTGTCGACGTGAGCCCGGATCTGCTGGGCCGCGTCCTGAATGGCCTCGGCCATCCGATCGATGGCCACGGCAAACTGCAGGTACGTGAGCGACGGCCACTCTCCGGCGAGCCGCCGCATCCACTCTCGCGGCAGACAATTTCGCAGCCCCTCGAGACCTCGATTCGAGCCATCGACGGCATGCTGACGATCGGCCGAGGTCAACGCGTCGGCATTTTCTCAGGCAGCGGCGTCGGCAAGAGCACCTTGTTAGGCATGATCGCGCGCCAAGCCAAAGCGGACGTAAACGTGATCGCGCTTCTTGGTGAGCGCGGCCGCGAAGTGCGCGAATTCATCGACCATGCGTTAGGCCCGGAAGGGCTGGCACGCTCGGTCGTGGTTGTGGCGACTGGCGACCAGGCGGCGCTGGTGCGCTCGCGCGGCGCACTCGTTGCCACTTCGATCGCCGAGTACTTCCGTGACCAGGGACTCGACGTCCTGCTGATGGTCGACTCCATCACGCGCGTTGCCACGGCGTGGCGTGAAATCGGCCTTGCCGTGGGTGAGCCGCCCACGACCAAAGGGTATCCGCCATCCGTCTTCGCCGCGCTCCCGCGGCTACTCGAGCGCGCCGGCAACAGCTCGTCAGGCAGTATCACCGGCGTCTACACGGTCCTCGTCGATGGCGACGACTTCAATGAACCTGTCGCCGATGCGTCGCGCTCCATTCTGGACGGGCACATTGTCTTGACGCGACGGCTCGCGGCCGCCGGCCACTTCCCCGCGATCGACATCCTGGAGAGCAAGAGCCGCGTGCGCGATGCGGTCATCGATGACGCGCAGCGTGAAGCGGTGCGCTCCGTGTTGCGCCTGGAAGCCGCCTATCGAGAGAAGGAAGATCTCGTCCTTGTCGGCGCATATCAGCGGGGCAGCGACGCGGTGGTCGATGCGTCGCTTCGCCTGCGCGATCCGCTGCTCGGTTATCTGCAACAACGCCCTGACGAAATATCGTCCCTCGCGGAATCGCGCGGTGGGGTGCTTGGTCTGGCGCAACAGGTCGCACTCGGGGGTGCCTGATGGCGTTTCGCTTCCCGCTACAACGGCTGCTCGATCTGCGCGAATTGCGCGAGCAAGCGCTCGCGCGCGAGCTCGTCGAGGCGCAGGCTGTCGCTCGCGCCGAACGCGAAGTGCGCGACGTGCTGGCAGCGGCAACAGACGCCGCGAAAGAAACGATTGCGCAAGAGACGGCCGGAGCGCCGACGGCTGGGCACCTAACGGCGCTGGGCCAGGCACTCGATCAGCTCAACCGGCATCTGCGGGTCGCCGAGTCACGTGCCGTGGCCGCCGATGCGGCTGCTCAGGAGCAGCAGAAGGCACTGACGTCGGCCGCCAAAGAACGACGCGTGCTGGGCCGTTTGCGCGATCGGCGCCTGGATGCCTACCGCGGCGGTGAAGCGCTCAAAGATCAACGCACCATGGATGACGTGGCACTGACGCAGTTCACGCAAAAGCAGGATTCCAACGACGAAGAGGATCGTTAGGCAATGATGCGCATCATTTTGTTCGCTGTCGCTGGGCTGCTCGCCGGGGTAGGGGGTGGCGCTGGCATTGCGATCGTCACGGCCAAGCCGGCCGCCGCGACCGCGTCGGATAGCACGGCTGCGGACAGCGCGAACGTCGCGCACGTGAGCGCACCAACCGACAGCGCTTCCGAGCAGGCGCATGCGGATACCTCCCATAGCCAGTCGAAGCCGACCCAGCCGCCGCCCGTCGCGACTGCCGCGCCACATGACTCGGCGCCCTCCGCCAAGCCGCCAGCGACGCATGTCGCGGCTGCGCCCGACTCCGCCAAACCATCGCCGACGGCAACCACCGCACCTAACGCCGCAAGCATACCTCCTCGCGACGGCCTCGTTCCGGTACGCATCGGCCGCATCTTCGCGGCGATGCCGGCGCGTGACGCCGCGCGCGTCATGGAGCAGCTGGATGACACCGACGTGCGGCGCATCCTCAGTGCGCTGAGCGAAAAGCAGGCTGCCGCGATCCTCGCGCTGATGCCGGCGCCGCGCGCTGCTGCCATCAGCAAAGCAACACTCAAGAGCGCCAGTCCCTCTGGCGAATCACAACCATGACCATGCCGCTGCTATCCTTCAATCTCAAACTCGCCGTCGCTGACACGGCGGCTACCGCGTTAGGTACGCCCGCAGCGATCCAGTCGGGCGAAACCGGCGCGGGTGCGACGGAGAGCTTTGCCGCCGCGCTCGAGCACGCGGTTGCTGCGCACCCTGGGGCAACGGCCACGCCCACGGTTGCCGGTCGCAACACGGTGCCGGAGCAAGCGAACAGCGACAACGGCGCGCAACCGCGCAAACGGCGCGATGAAGCGCGCAGCCGTGTCGACTCCGCGGCCAGCACGGCCGCACCTACAATCGCCCTCGAACTGGTGGCGCCCGCGATGCTCTCGGCGGGTGGTGCTCACCAGCCTGCCACCGTGAAAGGACCTGAACTGAGTGGCACAACGCCTAACGACATACAGAGCGTGGTCGCGGCCTCGCACCTGCTTCTGACCGAAGGGTCGCTCGCTTCCGTGGCGACACCGTCGCCGGACAGCAGCGCCGCCCCGCACAGCACTTATGTTCCGCTCGAGCGCCGTGCGGAATTCCGCACATTGCCTGTGGGCGCGCCGATCATCGGCACGCCGGGCGATCCGACGCGCATTCAGCGCGACGCTGAGGCACTGGCCGCGGAGTTTCGCGGCCGCTTGACGCGTGTGATCGACCGGATGCGCGATGAATTCGGCTACAACGTCGAAATCGTCGAAGCGACACGAACACCGGCGCGTCAGGCAGCGCTCTTTGCGCAGGGCCGCACGCAGCCAGGTCCTACCGTAACCTGGACGCTGGATTCGAAACACATCAGCGGCAACGCTGCCGACGTTC
>JBFMFA010000479.1:0-3618 GCA_040753195.1 Gemmatimonadota bacterium
GGCGGACCCGAGCGTACTTCGGCTAAGGATTCCACCGGACGGATGTCAGCCAAGAGACACTCCTGTCATTGAATGGGGCGCGCGAACGGCCGCGATGGCGGTGCAGATCGCTATGCTCGCGGGCCAGCCGGCCGCGCGTTAGGCAAGCACCACTGGCGCGGTTCGGATGTCGGGCTGAAGTGCAAAGCGCGCGCCACTACGTGGCGACCTCGGCCCTACCATTGGCGATCCCGGCCGCTGGCCGGCGCCACGCTCCACCTAACGACTATCTCGGAGCCAACTCCGTGGTCGTGTCGCGGCGCTTGCCGCGCGCGAACCCCTTGACGTACTTGATCGACGCAGGCGTCACATACTTCTCGGCGTACGCCTTGCTCACGGCAGTCTTCACACGACTGCTGCGCACCGGTTTGGCTCGCACGCGGAGCTCACGCGCGCCGACTTGAATCGCGCCCAGCGGCTGCTCGAGGAAGGAGAAGTACCACCCTCCGGGACGCATATACCAGGATCGCACGAATACGCGACCGTCGACGACGACGCTCCAGATGGCAGTAAATCGGTGTTCGGCGCCGCAGCGGACTTTGAGATAGCTGCTCGTGTGAATAGCGGCCACGACGCGTTCCGGAAAACGCGCGCGGACATTGCGACGCGCCGCCACTTCAGATCTCGCCGCGCTTCGCAAAGTTGGCGATATGTTCGCCGGCGCGGAACGCCAACGCCATGATCGTCATCGTCGGTTGCCCGCGGCCGGACGTCACGAGGCTGCTCCCGTCGCAGACGAACAGATTCGGCACATCATGGGCGCGGTGGAACTTGTCGACGACGCTCGAGCGCGGGTCGTTTCCCATGCGACAGGTGCCTAACAGGTGCACGCCGAACGTTTGCGGTCCGACCGGCGTGCCCCAGTAGATCTTGGCGTCGGCGGCCTGCATCAACTCCTTGCAGCGTGCGAGCAGGAACTCCGCCATTTTGAGATCGTCAGGGTGATCCTTGTACGTCAGGCGAATGGCGGGGACGCCAAAGTCATCCTTGGCGCTGGGGTCGAGGGTGATGTTGTTGCTTTCCAGCGGAAGGGACGTGCAGTGGCCGTACAAGGTCATCTGCCGCGTGAACGCATGCTGCAGAAAGCGTTTGTACGCAGCGCCCCACGTGGGGTGATACGGCGGTGTCCCGCCTAACGCGAAGATGATAGGGTGTTTGGCGTCGAACCGCGCATCGATAGCCCCCCCGCCGTAGAATCCACGTTTCGGATCGGAGTCGTACCAGTCCATCGCGAGGCGTGTGACCTGCACGCCCTTGTACTCGTTGAGCGGGTGTTCGAACACGCCGGTGACGAGCGCGGCGCCGTTGAACATGAGGTACTTGCCGACGAGGCCCGATGAATTCGCGAGACCCTGCGGGAAGCGGTTGCTTTTGGAGTTGAGCAGGAGCTTCGCAGTTTCAGCGCCGTTACACGAGAGAACCACGGCGCGCGCCTTCTGTCGCTGCTCGCGCCGATCCGCATCGAAATAGACGACACCGGTCACGCGACCCTTCGCGTCCGTTTCGACCTTGCGCACGTAACTGTTGGGCCGGACTTCGCAGCGACCAGTCGCTTCAGCGAGCGGAATCATCGTGGCGAGGGTCGAGCTTTTGGCTCCATACTCGCAGCCGAAGCCCATGCAGAAGCCGCACTGCTGACATGCGGGACGGCCGTTGTGCGGCTGGGAGTTGATCGCCATCGGTGCCGGCGTTGGGTGCCATCCCAACTTCGTCGCGGCGCGCTCGAAAATGACACCAGCCGATTTGTTAGGCAGGGGCGGCATCGGGTACGGCCGCGACCGCGGCGGATCCCCCCAGCCTGGCGCGCCCGAAACGCCAATCTCCCAGTCGACCTTGGTGTAGTAGGGCTCCAGCTCTTCGTAGGTGATCGGCCAATCCACAAGACCGGTGCCCGCGATCGGGCCCAGTTTGGTGCCTTCGGTGAAGTCGATGGGACGCAACCGCCAGAAGTTGGCGGTGAAATGCACGCTGCTGCCGCCGACCACCTTGGCGTAAAGCAGGCCGCCGCGTCCCAGTTCGGCCTTCGACTTGGCGTCCGCGCGGAACGTCACCGGGTGCGTGTTCGTTAGGCCGTTGCGGAACCACGTCTTGAACTCGTCGTGCTCGAACTGATTCTGTTCGATCCGAGGGCCTTGTTCGAGAACCACGACCGAGAAGCCGCGCGTGGAAAGTTCCTTCGCGATGATTCCACCTGCGGCCCCCGATCCGACGACGATGAAGTCGACCGTCGAGGAGATCGGAAAGGTTGTCCTGGGCGACTGGGTCACGTCAGCGCCCTCGTTTCGCGGCTTGTGCGTCGTAATAGCCGAAGGGAGGCTTGTTGATCGCGTGCGGGTCGAAGCCAAGCATCTTCCAGCCGACCTTGTCGCGGTTTCCTCCCCACGACGGGTCCGCGAACGTTCCGACGATCGTTAGGTACCGCAGGCCGCCAAAAAATGGCGTGTTCTCGACTTCTTTGAGCACCGCGTCACGCTCCGCGGCGCTCAGCTCAGCGAACGACTGTACTCCGCGATTGCGCTTGCGTGCGCGAGTATTCAGGTCGCGCACGCCGCGGCGCGCGAAGTCGATCTCCTCTTTCATGAAGGTGCTGAGGGCGCGGTCCACGAAATACACGACGCCGGCTTCGGTCGCGCCGGGCGAGTCGTCGCTCGGAATGATGCGGTCGGCCGCGGCGACGATGACGGCCGCCTCCTCGGCGCTCAGAGTCGTGAACGCTGGCGCAGGCTGCTGCCCGACGGCCTGCGCGGCGTGCGCGAGCGCTTCGTTCGCGGCGGCCCAGTCGTGGATCGCAAAAGCGGCACCGACACCCGCCACGGCGGCCACGAACCCGCGGCGTGATGTGCTGGTTGAAGACGGATCGGACATGCGCAATACGGCGTTAGGCGTTAGGGGACGCGCGCGGTGCGCACACGCGCGGCGACTTTCTCACGGATCTCGTTCAGCGTGGGGACGACTCCCATGAAGGCGAGCGCACCGGCATCGACGACCAAGTCATCATCGACGAAAACCTTCAGCGTGCCGTACGGCCCCGACTCGATGACGGGGTCGATGCCCAGCTCGCGCCGCAGCATGGCCGCCGCACGGGCGGCCTGGACGGCAACGACTCAATAGGAGCAGCGGCGAATGACGACGCGCACAATCTCCAGCCGATGAGTTAGCAACGAAGCTGACTATCCCTGGCGCTCGCCGCCAGTCGCCGAGGGTGGAATATCGATGTAGGCGGCGTAAATCGACCCGCCGTAGCGCGACGCTCGGCTTCCGACAACCGTCGGGGCCGGCCATCCCAGTTCGGCGCACACGCGGGCCAACTGGCGCTTGTCTACCGGGAACGGCACCCACTGGTTCGCGGCGCGGCCGTCATAGTCGACAACGATGAGCCGTCCTCCGCTTCTGAGCCGGTCGCGAAGACGAGCCAGGAACGCGGCTTGTTCATCGTAGGCGACGTAGTGCAGCGAATTCGCCATCAGGAGGCCGTCGAGTTCGGGCACAAGCAGCGACTCTCGAAAATTGGCCGTGAGCGTCTCGACCGTTGCACCTAACGACAGTGCGTGAGCGTGTGCGAGCAGGTCGCTCAAGGCC
>JBFMFA010000480.1:0-3614 GCA_040753195.1 Gemmatimonadota bacterium
TGCTGTTACTTGCGCTGACGCGCGGAGACCTCGGGGCGCTACTGAGCGGCGTTGTCTTTGCCGATTGGATCTTCTTTGGGCTTGGAGCCGCCAGCGTCTTTGCGCTGCGCAGACGCTTCCCCGACAGGGCGCGTCCCTACCGCGTTGTCGGTTACCCGTGGATGCCGGCGTTCTTCGTTGCTGCCGCCGCTGTCGGTATTCTCAGCGCTGTCATATCCTCACCACGCACGTCCGCGTTAGGCGCCGCGCAGCTGGTAGCCGGCGTGATCCTGTTCCAGTGGCTGAAGCGCCAACGGTCCCGGTAAAAACCCTCACCCAACATGTGCATGTGTAGTTAGGCCTGCGGTGCGATCTGTCTTTCGCCGGGCGCTCAGGGCGTTACCGGATAGTCTACCACACATGGTAGTGATACTCTGACTGCCGCTCACTACATGAGGAAGCAGGCTTAACCATTCATGACTGGACTCTTGGACGTGCTGAGTCAGCCAACCCGGCAAGCCTCATGCAGAAGAAAAATGACGTTTAGCGCGACGAAAACCGCAATTGGCGCGAGGGACTGAGTCATAACACTGACCTCTTCTGTCTTGCCACGCCGCAGGTGCTTTGCCACGATACGGGCGCGGGTTGCGTATCCTCATCGTGCTGTGGCAATCGGGTTAATGGGGTGGCAATAATGAGTAGAACGCTTCGTGTGCTCCTCCTTGAAGACAGTCCAGCGGACGCTGAGCTGATTACGAGTGAGCTGAACCGTTCCGGTCTCCAAGCGGTTGTCAGACGCACTGACACCAGGGACGAGTTCGCGCGCGCGCTTCGGGAATTCGGTCCTGCGATCATCCTGTCAGACCACGGACTGCCGCAGTTCAGTGCCTTGTCTGCGCTCCAACTTGTGCAGGTCGTCAGACCCACCGCGCCGCTCATCCTCGTGACAGGAACGCTGGATGAGCAGTCGTTAATCTCCGCGATTAGGAACGGCGCCGAGAACCTTGTATTGAAGTCGAATCTGCACCGCCTGCGAAGCGCTATCGAGTCGGCGCTGGCGAGCCGCCGGCCGTTAGAACAGCTCAGCCCGCGGCAGATTGAAGTGTTGCGCTATGTCGCCGACGGCCAGACGACGCGAGAGATCGCTGCGCGTCTGCAACTCAGCGTGAAGACCGTGGAGACTCACCGCGGTGCGATCATGAAACGACTCGGAATTCACGACGTCGTCGGTCTAGTTAGGTATGCTTTGCGAGTAGGTCTGGTCTCGGCGGATGTTGAACTGCAGTAATGTTTGCGGGGTAGCCCCGATGTCATAATGTGTAGCGGACTTTACTGTGCATTGGGTGGCCGCTGTGGGGATGCCGATGTCAGAGACGCATTATGCTTCCGATTCGTCGACCGCTGTTGTGCTCAAGTTGCGAGCTCGTGAACTAGCCGCGAGCCTGCAGGACGAATTGCTGGGCGCAATGATCGTCACGACCGCCGACGGCCAGGTCGTTTACTGGAACGCGGCGGCTTGCGTGCTTTATGGCTATACACCTGACGAGGCCGTAGACCGCGCGCTGATCGACTTGACGGTAATTCCAGCTGATCAGACTCGTACCGAGCAATGGCTTCACGCGCTACCCATCCAGGGCCACAGCGCACTCAAAACCGAACGTCGGCGGAGAGATGGCTCGCGAGTAATGGTCGAAGTGATCGGCAAGGCAGTGCCTTCCAGCGACGGAGTGGAAGTCCTGCTAGTCCTGAATGAGCGCGAGTCTTCGACCTTTCAGCGCGCGGCGGGCGGCACGAGCTCGAACGCTTGGACTGATGATCACTTTCGAGACCTGTTAGAAGCAGCACCCGACGCGATGGTGATCGTCGATCGCACGGGTTGTATCACATTGGTAAACTCGCAAACCGAGGCACTCTTCGGCTATCGGCGTGAGGAGCTACTCGGCCTATCAGTCGACGTGCTCGTTCCAGTGCCGGTTCGTGACGTCCACGCAGCGCACCGGGCGAAGTACTTCATCGATCCGCACCGACGACCTATGGGGATTGGGCTTTCGCTGTCCGGGCGCCGCAAAGATGGAAGCGAGTTTCCTGTAGAGATAAGCTTGAGCCCGGTGCACACGGATGAGGGGCCCCTGGTCACGGCCGCCGTGCGCGACATAAGTGCTCGCATCAACGTGGAGAAACAACTGACGGCGGCAAACGCCGAGCTGGAGGCATTCACATACTCGGTGTCGCACGACCTTCGGGCCCCCATCCGTCAGATCGACGGCTTCGCGAGCATCCTCACCGAACATCTTGGCGCTGTTGCGGACGATAGGACCAGGCACTACCTGCAGCGCATTCGAGAGGGGAGTAAGAACATGGGTCGTCTCGTCGATGACCTGCTGAACCTTTCGCGTGTCGGGCGGTCCGATGTGCATCCCCGCGTTGTCGCGTTAGGCGCAATTGTGCGCGAGGTCATGAATGACCTCCAATCGGAATACGTATCGCGCGAGGTGGTCTGGCGCATCGACGCGCTGCCAACGGTGGAATACGACCTCGGTCTGATCAAAGTGGTTTTCACGAATCTGATCGCGAACGCGCTCAAGTACACTCGTCCGCGCGCCGAAGCGGTTATTGAAATCGGGTGCAGCAGTCACAAACTCGGTCACGTCATTCATGTTCGTGACAATGGCGTTGGCTTCGACATGAAGTATGCGGACCAGCTCTTCGGTGTTTTCCAGCGCCTGCACCACACCGACGAGTTCGAGGGCGCGGGCGTCGGACTGGCGACCGTGTTGCGAATCGTGCGAAAGCACGGCGGCGAAGTATGGGCCGAGGCTGAGCCGAATCGTGGGGCGACCTTCTACTTCACGGTCGGCCCGGCGATTCCAGCCACGCCCGCGTCGGCATGAAGTACAGAACAGATGTCGACGTTCTGCTGGTCGAAGACAATCCCGGCGATGCAGAGTTGATCATCGAATCGTTGCGAATTGAGAACCTCGCGCAGCGGCTGCATGTCGTGCAGGACGGCGAACAGGCATTGGATTTTCTTTTTGCACGCGGGCGCTATTCGGAGCGCGGGATTGATCGCCCCCCGCGCCTCATCATCCTCGACCTCAAGTTGCCAAAGATCGACGGTCTGCGCGTGCTGGATGAGGTAAAGCGCGATCCGCGGACGCGTCCGATTCCCGTCGTCATGCTCACCTCCAGCAACATCGAGCATGACGTCGCGCGAGGATACCTGTTAGGCGTCAACAGCTACGTTCAGAAACCCGTCGACTTTGCGCGCTTTCAGGAGGCTGTACGTCGCCTGGGCCTTTACTGGCTCTCCATGAATGAGACGCCGCCGAGCTGTGTATTCCATCCGCCGCAGCGATGAGCCGCAAGGCACCAAACGCTACTCCTCTGTCAGTGCTCATTGTCGAGCACGACCCTGCAGATATCGAGCTGTGCATCCTCGAACTGCAGCGCGGTGGATTCGAAGTTTACGCGGACGTGGTGGACGACACGGACGCCTTCATCGCGCGGCTCGCCAACCAAACCTACGACGTCATACTTTCCGATTATCGCCTCCCAGGCTGGAACGGAATGGAGGCGCTGCAAACGCTGCGTGCTGCCGGGTTGGATATTCCCTTCATTCTCGTCACTGGCACGTT
>JBFMFA010000481.1:0-3612 GCA_040753195.1 Gemmatimonadota bacterium
GATTCTGTGGTCCGGTGAGCGACTTCGACAGGCACCTCACGTGATCACGACCGTGCATCCAGCTGCGACGCTGCAACCGTCCCTCGTAACGCGCGAGCGATACGAGGGTGCCCTGACGTTCGCGCAGCATATAGATATGGCGCTCAAGAATCGCGAGTGGTGGCATTCGGCATATCGCGTGGCGCGGGTTGACTCGGACCTCAATGCGCGCGCCCGCTCACTATCACGGCGCTGGTACCTCGTCGCGCTGAGCGAAGACTGGTGTGGGGACGCTGTGAACGTCCTGCCCTACGTTGCGCGCTTGGTTGAGTTGTCGCCGGACACGCTGGAGCTGCGTGTACTCAACCGGGATGCCAACCTGGATATAATGAATGCCCACATGACCGGGCATTCGCGAGCGATTCCGATCATACTCGCGCTCGACTCGGACTTTACTGAGCACGGCTGGTGGGGCCCTCGCCCTGCCGAGTTGCAGGAACGAGCCACTGGAGAATGGTGGATCCTGCCGAAAGACGACCGAAGGCTACGGATCCGGAGCTGGTACGCCCGCGACCGCGGACGGCAGACGCTCGATGAACTTCTGCACTTGCTCGAGACCGCTGAGCAGAGGCGCTAGGGCCTTCTCGCGCCCGTGCCGGGCGTACATTTTTTCTGCGACTCGACGGAGATCACATGGAAGACCGACGCATCGAAGGCAATTTCTCACAAGGCTGGGGTATAGCAGGCTTCATCGTATTCCTGGCCGTGGCGTCCTTCGTCATAGCAGGGGTTATAAAGCGCAACACATTTCACCCGCCGACCGATCCACTCGGAACGGCACCGGCGGCTGAGACGAAGCACTAGTTGTCACCAGCCGTTTTGAGGTCGGAGTATGCAGAAAAGATCAAGTCTCGCGTTCGCCATCTTGCTCGTGCTGCTACCCGCCGTGGTGCACAGCCAGGTGAGCGCCACTCCCCAAGTTGGTCGCGTCGCGGGGCCCTACAGCTTCGACCTTTCCGATGGCGAGCCTATCTCGTGGTTCCTCGAGTTCAGCGAACATCTGAAACTCACCCCCGACCAAAAGACCTCTCTCATTTCGATCCGTCGTCGGCTGCGGCACGAAAACGAGGCGTACATGGAGCGACTCGACTCCGTGGCGGAATCCGTGGGGCTTGTCCTCGGCGAACGCACGGCGCGGATGTCCGACGATGATCGTCAGGCGTTGGAGCGCTTCAACAAACTCACGCAACCCACGCGTGATTCGATCCGCGCAAACAACGAAATCGCGCGAGCCGAAGCGCTGTCACTACTCAACAAAGCGCAGACGGCACGGCTCGATTCGGTGATGGCTTCTCTGCGCGACCGTCGCGGAATTTTACGTCGCGGCCGCGGAACAGGGAGCGGCTGATCGGCACGACGGCGACGCGCACGCAGACTCCTGTCAGCCCGGGCCGGCGCAGTCGTACTCTCGCACGTAACGTATTTTTACTGCTCGTCATCGCCGCGGCGCTCGCGGTGGCCGTCCTGCTTGCACTTGCCTATCGCGGTGACCCTGAAGGCTCGGCGCGCATCGCGCACGCCGAATTGGAGCAGCTTCTCGCGCGCGGGGAGGTTGTGGAGCGTCGTGCGGCCGTTATGCAGCGCAATTGGTGGGATTACTTCCGGGTGACACACGGAGTGCTCGCCGCCACGGATCGTCGAATTCTTTTCGTGGGCGTGCCGCCTGACGAGCTGCTGCCGCGCGAGCCTGAACCGCAGGAGCTCGTGACGGTCGACGTGGCATACAGCGAGACGGCGGATGCGCAGCGACGTCGTGTGTACTTCGGTTTGTTTGGGGGTGCGGTAGTACGCGCAGCCGGCTTGCGTCATGAGTTCGCGGTGGCGTCCTCGGAGCGTGAGAAACTCGACTCAGTTCTCGTCGTGATCGAGCGTAAGCAGGCACTCCTCCGGGCAGCGCTCGAAGCCGAGCGGCAAGCCGCCGAATCGACGGCAGCAGCGGCGCGTCTCCCCGTGTATCACACCGTTCAACCTGGTGAGGCGATTGTCTCCATCGCTCAGCGTTTTGGCATCAGCGAAGATTCGCTGCGCCATTGGAATAACCTCATCGACAACCGCATCAAGGCGGGCCAACGCCTTCTCGTGAAGCCGGGAACGTGACGGCCGCCGGAGACCTGACGCCAGTCGAACACCGCCTGCCGGTCACGCGCTCGGCGCGTGTGTACACGTTAGGCAATCTCTCGGCGCCCGAGGCATGGGTGGTGCTGCACGGATACGGGCAACTCGCCGGCCGCTTTGCGCGCCAGTTTACGGCGATCGCCGGTCCGCAGCGGGCAGTGGTCGCGCCAGAGGCGCTCAACAAGTTCTACGTTGATCCACCGCGGCCGGGCGGGCCACCGGCCGCGGAACGGAAGGTCGGAACGACGTGGATGACGCGAGAGGATCGCGACGCGGAAATCACCGACTACGTCTCATATCTCGATCGCGTGCGCGCACAGATGGTCCCGCAGGCGCAGCGGGTGACGGCGCTGGGCTTCTCGCAAGGCGTCGCGACGGCGTGTCGGTGGATCGCGTTAGGCTCTGTGCAGGTGCAGCGGCTCATCCTGTGGGCTGGGCCGGTACCTAACGATCTGGATCTGAAACGCGTCGCCGAACGAACCAACGGCGTGTCGGTCGAAATCGTCCTGGGCGACCGTGACGAGTTCGCCGGCTATCGTAACATCGACGTGGAGCTTGCTGCACTGCGTGACGCCGGAGTGACGTACAACATGGTCCGCTTCGACGGTGGCCATGTGATCGACGCCGCCACGCTCAGCGCGCTGGCAAAGGCCTAACGCTTTCGTCGCACGCGGTCCAGATCACGACGGTCCTTCTTCGTCGGCCGGCCAGCCTCATGGCGCATCACGCCCGGACCCATCGCCCGCATCTGCCCGGCCAGCTTCTCCCGCGCGGCACGACTCTCTACCGTCTCGTCGTATAGCTCCGCGGCCACCGGCGCCGGTCCACGCGTTTCCGAGAGTCCCCGTACGACGACTGCCCGCTCAAACGGTGGGTGGCGGACGACAATGGAATCGCCGACCCGAACCAGACGCGACCGCTTTGGTCGCTCCGTGCCGATCAGAACCCGACCGAGGTCAATCGCCTGGCCAGCCAGGGATCGTGTTTTGAAAAAGCGCGCGGCCCAGAGCCACACGTCAAGGCGGACGGTATCACTTCGAGATGACATAACTCAAGGCTACGCCGGATCATACGGTTGAAGCAATCCGATTCGGCGCGGCACGCGTAGCCTCGCCTAGAATGCTGGATCCGACCGCGTTCCCCAACGACTTCGCCGGCCACGCCTCTGCTGCACGCATTGCCAGTCTTCGAGTTGCGACACCTGTACGGGGGCAGCAAGTTGATCGCCCTTCCACGGACTCTCCCATAGTGCCGCGGCACGAGACATCGCAGGTGATGCCTGCCACGAGCCCGTTGACGAGCGCCATCGACGCTGACCTCGTCGCGCGGCTGGCGTTAGGCGATGACCAGGCGCTCGGAGCGTTATATGATCGGCACAGCGCGGTGGCGTACGGCCTCGCCCGGGCCATCGTGCGCGATCCGTCCGACGCGGAAGAGGTGGTCGCCGACTGTTTTTCG
>JBFMFA010000482.1:0-3601 GCA_040753195.1 Gemmatimonadota bacterium
CGAATTACGCCCGGCCAGCTAAGGATCGCAACCGCCGACAGGGCGGACCGCATCCGAACAGATGCTATTGATTATTGAAACCGATCTCGCGTTTCGCATAATTCTCTCCGTAACCAGAGCGGTACACACCGACATGCCGGCCGTTAGGCAACCCCACCACTATTTCGCTACTCTGACATGACGCAACCGCTTCGGTATTCCATCAACGTCACCTTGGACGGGTGCTGCGACCATCGTGTGATGATTCCGGACGAAGATCTGCATCGTCACGCAGCGGAGACTATTGCCCGGGCCGACGCCCTCCTGTTCGGCCGCGTGACATACGAAATGATGGAGGCTGCGTGGAAGGGGGCCCGGGCGGACGCGTGGCCGGACTGGACGAGACCGTTCGCGCGCACGATCGACGCGGCAAAGAAGTACGTCGTGTCGAGCACGCTGGACCATGTCGATTGGAACGCGGAACTCATACGTGGTGATCTGAGGCAGGCCGTGCAGCAGCTAAAGCAGCAGCCGGGCCGGGGACTATTCACCGGAGGCGTGACGCTCCCACTTGCGTTGGCGGAGCTGGGCTTGATCGATGAGTACGAATTCATCGTGCATCCACGGATAGCGGGTCATGGACCGACGTTGTTCGCAGGGTTGTCGCAACTAGTCGACTTGAAGCTGGTGGGACGGCTGGAGTTCGGCTCCGGGGCGGTCGCTATGCAGTACGAAACGAAACGGTAGCCACCGACCTTGTTGCGCAGCCGTGGCTCCGCACGCACGTTAGGCGACATCACCCACGGCACCGGTGATTGACTCGGTACGCTACGACACTGGGCGCCTAACAACTAGGGCAGACGAATGAAGGAACTCGCGGATATGCTTGTTGCTGCAAAATGCGCCAAAGACCGCATATCTGATTTGGCGCAGCGTGACTTCCTGTTCTACGTTCTTCGCGATCGAGAAGTGTTCCCCCACAGAACTGGCGACAAATTCTACTGCTGCCCCAAGTGCACGTCCAAGCTGTACGAGTGTGTGAGCGCTAAAGTCTTTCGCTACGTCGACAACGCCAAGTGGAAGTTGGAGATTGAGACAGGACAGCGCGGTGCCAAGTGATGCCTAACCAGAGTCATGTGTGCGATGAAGCTCTCGCCCCGACTTGAGGTCTAAGATGCGACTACGTCTGCACACCAGCATCGTATTTCTTGTCTGGCATGTGCTCGCGCCGGCCAATCAGCCACTCGCTGCACAAGCGACACGACGGCCAGCGGTGCCCGTCGAACCCATCGCTGCGATTCTCGATGCATTCTCGTCGCACAGTCTCGTCGCACTCAGTGACGCGCACGGAAATAACGAGGCGCACGAGTTTCTAAAGACGCTTATCCGCCACCCCAGATTCGCGAGCACGGTCAACGACATCGTCGTGGAGTTTGGGAATGCGCGTTATCAGCACATCGTCGACAGATATCTGAGCGGCGCGGATCTCCCGCTCGATTCCATCCGCCCAGCCTGGCAGAACACAACTATCGCCAACGAAATCCCCGTCGACGAAGAGTTCTTCACAACCGTTCGCCGCGTGAACGCCAGCCTTCCGCGAGAACGTCAGCTCCGCGTTCTGCTCAGCGATCCGCCGATTGATTGGACTGTAGTCCGCTCGCGCGATGATCATTTCAAGTGGCTGTCTCTGCGAGACAGCTACCCCGCTGCGCTCATCGTGACTGAGGTCTTGGCAAAGCAACGTCGCGCACTCGTCGTGTACGGCCACCTTCACTTTCAGCGCAAGAACGTCTTTTCGAATCTCGAAATGAGCGACTGGCGCATGCAGACGATCGTCAGTCTGCTCGAATCCTCGACGCCGGCTACCATCTTTTCCATTTGGCGTTTCGCCGATGAAGTCCGCGCCGTGCAGCCTGATGCGGCATCATGGCCAGCGCCGAGTCTTGCGGTGCTTCGTGGAACAACACTCGGGGCCGTTGACATCACTGCGTTCACGCCAATCCCAATGCGCTTCCAATTCGAAGGCGAGCGGCGAGTTCAAGTCTCACGAGAGCGCTGGCGCAACCTGCGCACCGAGGATCAGTTCGACGCGGTGTTATATCTGGGGCCGTCGAGCGCCATGACGCAAACACCGTTGTCGGCAACTATTTGCGCCGATAGCAGCTACGTACGCGAGCGCTTGCGCAGGATCACTCTCACTGGGATTCCGCGTGCAGAAGCGGATCGCGTAACGCAGCTTTGTGCTCGCTGATGCGTGCTCGACACCCGCTTTCCTTCGTTAGGTCACACGGCGTCACAAACGTTGCGTTATAGCTGCTCAGGATTCGACGATGAAAGAACAGGATCTCAATGAACAGATAGTTCACAAGTGGTACCCCCGCCCCGTCTTCTTCGTCGCCGACATACAGCGTTCCATCGGCTTCTACGTCGACATGCTCGGCTTCTACAAGAAATGGCACGAGGCCGATGGCACTGGCACGGTGTGCCAGGTCAACCGCAGCGATTGCGAGATCATCCTCTGCCAACACCCGACACGCAGAGATAAGTCGCGGCTCTTCATTGAACTGACGCCAGACGGGTTGGCGGAACTGCGCCGCGAAGTCGCGGAGCGCGCTGTTCCCCACAAGCAATCCTGGTGGGGATATGATGTGATTCAGGTCGATGATCCCGATGGCAACGAACTGCTCTTTCCGTACGAGTAACCTTCGTTAGGCACTCATGGCACCCATTAGCATGCGAATCCCGCTCAGCCTGCTGCTCCTCCCCGTCGCGCTGCACTCGCAGCCGGCACCACCGCCCGTCCCTCGCGCGATCCGCGAGATCAGGGAAGCGGATTTGCGGCGCGACCTGTTCGCCATGGCGTCACCCGCGATGCGCGGACGCGAAGGCGGAACGCTCGACGAAATGCGCGCGTCCATGTGGGTCGCGGAACAGTACCGGCGCATCGGCCTAACGCCCGCGGGCGACGACGGCACGTGGTTCCAATGGTTCAATATCGTACGCACCCGCGTGTCCCTGACCTCGAGCCGCGCGACGATCGCCGCTCGGTCGCTCACCGTGTTCACAGACATCATCCCGCTCAGCGCCGTGCCTGTGGAAGCCACTGGTGCCGTGTTGTGGCTCGCCGACGCCAGCGACACCACAACGGACGTGCGCGGTCGCATCGTAGCGACTCATCTACGGGCGCCAAACCCAGCGTCGATTCGTCCGACCAGCTATCCATCCAACATCCGCTACGCGAACGCGGCAATCACTGGCACGCTCGGCCGCCTAACGCGCCGTGGGGCAGCCGCCATCTTGCTCGTGGCCAACGCGGAGGTCGATAGCACCTTCGCCGCCGTTGCCGTCATGCGGGAACGTGGCGACTACGACGTCGACCGCGCCACGCCGCGATCCGCTGGCGGGTCCGACCGCATCGCACCGCTACCTTCGCTTGGCTCGGGGCCAACTCCCGCATTCTTGCTGCGCGCAGACCAGGCCAGCGTCCTGCAGGGAGGGTCCGAGGTCAGTCTCTCAATTCGACTGGAACGATTCGAGACGCCGTCGGTGAATGTCATCGGTGCATTGCGCGGCAGCGATCCCGCGCTGCGCGACGAATACGTGTTGTACAGCTCGCACCAGG
>JBFMFA010000483.1:0-3594 GCA_040753195.1 Gemmatimonadota bacterium
CCAGAGTCCCGTGAATGATGCGGCGCTCACGTTGCTCCCTGGCGGCTGCGACGAGGGTCGACTCCGCATGCGGCCGCGGGCAGCGCAGGAGCTCGATAAACGCGACGTGCACGCTACGTCCGACTCAAGCGCAGTTCGTCGACGTTCACGTCGCTCGGCCGCGTGACGACCCACAGCACAGCGTCAGCGACCGCCTCGGCCTGCAGCATCAGCGCGCGTGGTGTGAACCCTTGTCGCGCGTCAGGCTGGATGGGATCCCAGAGTGACGTGTCAACCGGCCCTGGTGAGACAAGTGACGCGCGCACGCCGCTCCCAGCCAATTCTACCCGCAACACCTCGTGCACTCCGCGTGTCGCGAATTTGGCGGCCGCGTAGGCGCTGTTCTCAGGGTACGCCGCGCGATCGGCGATGGAGCCGATGGTGACGATATGCCCACTGCCACGCTTCCGCATCAGGGGGACAAGCGCGTGCAGGAGCGTGTACGGCCCGATGAGATTGGTTTGGAGAGAGAGCGAAAAGTCCGCGGGCGGCAGCGCACCCACCTTGCCTAACGTGAAGACGCCGGCATTCAGAACGAGGATGTCCGGCGGGCCGTCGAAGGTTCCAACGAGGATGTCGATGGCGGCGGCGAGCTGCGTCGCGTCGCGGAGATCGCAGGGAATGGGCAGCGCGTCGCGGCCGATGCTGAGCGCCTGCTCGTGCAGCGCCTCGGCGCTGCGCGCCAGAAGTGCCACGCGCGCCCCACTCGCCGCGAGCGAGCGCGCCGTCGCGAGCCCGATGCCACGGGAGGCGCCGGTGACGGCGGCCGACCGACCCGCGAGTGGGACCTCGCTCAAGCGAGCGACGCGGGCCCGTGGGCGAGCCGCAGGAATTCTTCGCGCGTGCGGGCGTCGTCGCGGAAGATCCCGACCAGCGCGGACGTGATGGTTTTGCTGTTCTGCTTCTCGACGCCGCGCATCATCATGCAGAGGTGGTAGGCTTCGATGACGACGCCGACGCCGCGCGGCTTGAGCACCTGGCACACGGCGTCCGCGATTTCGCTCGTTAGGCGCTCTTGCACTTGCAGCCGGCGCGCAAACATGTCGACGATGCGCGGCAATTTGGACAGGCCGACGATGCGGCCGTCCGGGATGTAAGCCACATGAGCCCGTCCATAAAACGGCAGCAGGTGATGCTCGCACAAGGAGTACAGCTCGATGTCGCGCACCATGACCATGTTGTCGTGCTTCTCCTCGAAAACGCCGCCACCGACGGCATCTTCCAGCGTCATCGCGTACCCGCGCGTGAGCCACGCCAGCGATTTGGTCACGCGCAGCGGTGTGCGCAGCAGCCCTTCGCGCTCGGTATCTTCGCCTAACAACTCGAGCTGACGCCGCACGAGCGCCTCAAACTCCGCCGCCGCCTCGCCCGGCAAGCCCTGTCGCTCATCGTCATCGTCCATCGTGTGCGGCAACACCGGCGACACCGGCGCGCGACCCGTTCTACCGCCCTTCATATTCGACATAGTTGTTCTCGGTCTCCCAGAGCTTGAGCTTCACGAGTTTCGCCGGAGCCAAACGCGGTTCCAGTATGCGCCAGCACGCGACGATGAAGTTCTCGGTTGTCGGATTCGTTCCAGCCATGAACGGCACGTCGACGTTCATGTGCCGGTGATCGACGTAATTGACCAGCTCGCGGGTGACGATGTCGCGCACAAGCCCCAGATCCAAAACGTACCCTGACCGCGGATCGATTTCTCCGGCGACTGACACTTCCAGGCGATAGTTGTGTCCGTGCCCGTGCGGGTTGTTGCATTTCCCGTAGAGCGCTCGGTTTTCTTCGTCGCTGAGCGCGGGATTGTGCACGCGGTGAGCGGCGTTGAAGCGCACCACGCGGGTGACCGTTACAATGGGCATGCCTAACGACGGGTCAGGGGTCAGGGGTCAAGGGTCACAGCATGCAAAGAAAGAAGCTCCGGCCACCAGGGCCGGAGCTTCAAAATAGATGGAACGAAGAGGGTTTTTTGAAGCCCAATAGAAACTGATGAGGCCCGCAACCATATGTTCGTCGTCCCCGCACTGGGGCATGACGTTCACACAGCGTTTTGGAACCCGCCCATTGGACTTGTTGGCTCAAAAACTGAGTCTCTTCGCCCCACGTCTTGAGTCGTCGTCAATGTAGGTGCAGAATCGGACATCGTCAATTACGATAACGTGACATGGACGTCGGCATCTTTATCGCAATCGCAATGCTCGCCGTGTGGGCCGTCGGCACTTTCTTTTACGAAGCGCCGGGTTGGCTACACCTCTTACTCACCGTTGGAGTTTTTGTTCTGATCTGGCGCATCGTCGCGCGCAGCGCCTCTCAAGGACGCTCGAAGACCACACAAGGTCACGAACGGCGTTAGGTCACGGGGTCTGACCCTTGGCCGCTGTTCTTATATCTCCCAGTTCGACAGGACGATTCCGCTCGTGGCGCGCGCCTCTTCGTAGCCGGACACATACATCCGCAAATCGGTCCAGCGCACGCGTCCACCTAACGCAATGAGCCGGCGGTAGGCTTCCACGTACTCGCCCTGCACGCGGATGGCCACACGCCGCGTCCCATTGCGACGCGCCACGTCCGCAAGAGCTTCGACCAGATTTTCAATGCGCGTTTCGTCATCGAGCACGAGTTTCAGCACGCGCAATTCTTCGCGCGAGCGACCGTCGACCAGCGGCGCCAGGTGGAAGATCGCAAACCCAACGATGCGTCCGCCATCTTCCATGATCAGCGTGTCGCCAACGCCCAGCTCCTGCGTGAGTCGCATCTCGCGCGTGAAGTCGTAGCCGGGGCTCAGCGCGTGCGTCAGCGAGCGCGCCGCTTCCATCGCGTCCGCGCGCGCCGACGAGCTGAGGCTCCCCAAGGTGCGCGGTTTGCGCGCCGCTTCCTGGGCCTCGATCGTCACGGTGATCGTTAGGCGCCCGGGGATAAAACCGAGCCGCGAATAAAACCCGATGTTGTCCATCGTGCGCGGCATCGTCTCCAGACCGATTATTCGAGCGCCCCGCGACGACAAGAGCCGAGTCCCTGCGCGGACGATCTCTTTCCCCAAATCACCGCCCTGCCAATCAGGACGAACTGCGAGCGGGCCCATCCACCCCTCGACGCCCGAACGGTGCACGACGTTGAAGGCGACGATGTCGTCGCGCTCACCTCGCCAGAGCATCGCCTCCGCACCGTCGTGCGCATCTTCGATGGCGTAGCGCCAGATCAAGGGATTGAGGCTCGGCACGCGCACGCCCACCATCCCATCGCGGCGATAACGCTCCGTGAACGCCGTTGAAAAGACGTCGTTCAGCTCGTCGATATTCTCGCTGCGGATCGGAAACGGCCCCGAAGCAACGCGCGTGGGCGGCTCTCGCGTGCTGGTCATGCCGCGCCCGCCGGCACGGCCCGTTCCCGAACTCTCGTTAGGTCAGCTTCGTTCGCCGGAACGCGAATCCGAGAAGCCCCCGTCTCTTCATCGTATTCAACCGTCAGCACGCGATCGAGACCATCCCGCACGGAATCGATATGCGTGATGACGATGACCTGCTCGAACCGATCGTGCAGGTGGCGCAGCAATTCGATCAC
>JBFMFA010000484.1:0-3586 GCA_040753195.1 Gemmatimonadota bacterium
TATGCGAACGCTGGCGCCGCCGCTACCGAGCGGAGTGTGCGTGCCGTTCTCCAAGGGAGGCTATTCGGTCGCGACGCGCGGCAGGCGAGCCACCGCCGGCGGTTCGGGTGCAGGGAGAGGTTCGCGCCACACTTCGGCCAACTCGGCAATGACGTCGTCCAGGGTCGTTCCGCGTACGCCCTTTTTTGCGGCCACGCGTTCAGCTGCACGGCCATGCACCCAAGCGCCAGCGCAGGCGCTGAGGAACGGATCTTCACTTTGCGCGAGGAGCACTGAGATGATGCCGCTCAGAATGTCGCCACTCCCTGCCGTCGCGAGCACAGGATTCCCCGTGGCGCTTATCGCCACGCGCCCGTCGGGGGCACTGATCGCCGTCGGCGTGCCCTTGAGAAGCACCACGGCGCCGAGTGAGCGTGCCAGTGAAAGTCCGATCTCGAAACGCTCCCGTTCAACGCGCTCGGTTGTTTCGCCCGTTAGGCGCGCGCATTCGGCCACATGCGGCGTGATGACGCACGGACGGCCGTTGAGGAGCCCTCGGATCGAATCCATGTGACGCGCCGCATGCGTCAGGGCGTCGGCGTCGAGCACCACCGGGCAGTTGGAATTGGCGAGCACGCGCTCCATCGCGTTGCGTGACGCATTCGTTAGGCCCAGTCCTGGCCCGACGCACACAACGTGCGCCCACGATATCATGGACTCCGCGGAGGCGTCGTCAGCCGGCCATGCTTGGGCGGTAGACGCGACGGCCGCCGCTTGTACCGGCGCAAGGCTCTCCTCTTCGACAAGGAGACGCGTCATGCCGGCTCCGCTACGTTGCGCGCCCGAGGCGGCCAACACCGTCGCGCCGGCGAGCCCCACGCCGCCGCCGACGAAGATGACGCGGCCGCGCGTGCCTTTATGCGCATCTGCGGCAAACGCTGGAGCAGCCCGTTTCACATCGGCCGCCTGAACAAGCGTCGCTGCACCGTCATCGACATCGTTGTGCGCGCCAAGACCAATATCCATAACGACGATTTCACCGGCGACCGCGCGGGCGATGAGCAAGCCGCGTTTCACCGTGCCGAACGTAATCGTTAGGTCAGCGTTGACTGCGTGCGCGTCGTCTCCGGTCGTGGCGTCGAGCCCGGAGGGAACGTCGAGGGCAACGACCTTCGCCCCACGGCCGCGCTGCGCTGTGATCGCCGTGAGAAGGCCGGCAATTTCTCCGCGCGGCGTTCCCTTGGCTCCCGTCCCCAAAACACCGTCCACGACCACGCGCTCGCCACCGTGCACTTCGCCGAAGACAGCACTCGCCAACGCATGCGCGCGCTCCGCCCGCGCATCGTCTGTGCGCGCCTCATCGACCGCCGTCACGTTGACCGGGATGCCAGCCGCGGCCAGCGTGGCGGCCACAACCCACGCATCGCCACCGTTGTTCCCTGGGCCGGCAAAGACGGCCACGCCGCTCGTTAGGTGTTCCCGGTAGTGACTGGCGATCTCGTGCGCGGCGGCTACGCCCGCCCGCTGCATGAGTGCACGTGACGGAACGCCAGCGGCGATCGCTGCGGCATCGCGTCGGGCTGCATCATCTGCGGTCACGACGCGAAGAAGCATGGCTTACCTGTGAGAAGACGCCTCGGCGAGCTGCCCGGCGCGACGAACCCGAGCTACTTCGTGGACTGCCCTAGTGCTCGGCCGTAGCTCAGTTCGCCATTGTCGATGCGGATGTTGAAGCCGCAGTCCGGATTGTTACACACCCACGCTTTGAACGTGATCGGCGCTCCATCGCGCCCATAATCGCTCATCGGGAGTAGCGTGCCCTTCTGGCATTTACGACAGCCGGGCAGTTCCCCAAGTTGCGCCACAGTTCCTCCGATTCCAGTCATCGATGAGGCCAGCTCGTTAGGCTACGGGTTAGAAAGATTCGCAGTGCTCCACGGATATTCCGCCTCAAACGCCCCATCGAAATCAAACACACCCACAAAGTCACTCCGTGTATCTGTCGCTTGGCTCATCAGTAAGCCAAGGTCTACTAGTGCAAATACCACGTCACCGATGTCGGCTGACGAGCGGATGCCCCAGTGCGCAAGCACACTGCGGGCCAGAACACCATAGCGCTCTATAGCCAAATCGCGACACGCCAACGCCAACTCGCGACCATCAATGTGCCGACGAGTGGCAAGTTTTGCCTGGTGATACTCAAGCGCCGCGAGCACGAAGAGATACGCGTGCTCGTGGAAGCGTTGCTCGCGCAGACGGATCATGTCCATGATCCCGTCTCTGAATACCTGCTGCTGACTCACGACTTTGTGACACCTCGTTGATACGACTAACGAAGATTGGGCTCCATCCCCTCCCGGCTGCGCCGAAGACAATCTGAGCCGTGGCGGGCTTCCGCACAACCCGTTACACAGCGCTCTTTTGGACTCCTCCGGCGACCTTCCGCTCCCATACCGCCAAGCCTCGAATGACATATTCGAGCATCGGCGAGCCATTGCCGTTAGGCACCCAACCGCCGCGCCCAAACGTCCAAAGCTAGCCTGGGAAGAGACCTTGGATTTCGGAGAAAGAAAGATTACCAGCGAGTGACGCATATGTGCCGCTCTGCAGCACTTCACGCGCAGCGACCTGCGTCGCCGCCAACGCGGCTTCGACCAGCCTCGGCCCCAGGCTGACGCGTGCGACGCCAAGTTCTCTCAGTTCGGCGATGGTCGGTGCACCCGGTCCAGCCAAGATGTTTATCGGCGCAGCGATAGCCCGCACGAGCGCGGATATTGTGGCCGCGTCGCGCACACCCGGAACGAAAAGGCAGTCCGCGCCCGCAGCGAGATAATGACGTGCTCGCGCCACAGTCTCATCGAAGCGCGTCTCAGGAGCGCCGATCTCGTAGAGATAGACATCCGTACGAGCATTGATGACGATATCACCGCCTGCAGCTCGCGCCCCCTCGCGCGCCGCGCGGATGCGCTCGGCGTGCGCATCGGCCGCCAGTAAACCCGCGCCATCCTTTCCGGGAGAATCCTCGAGGTTGATACCGACGGCACCAACCTCAACGACGCGCCGTACGGTCTGGTCGACGTCCCGAATAGAACCAGTACCATAGCCGCCTTCAACGTCAGCCGTCACGGGCACGTTGACCGTGCGCGTTATGCGCGCCACGACTTCGAGCATATCGTCGCGGGTCAGTTGCTCACCGTCGCGACGTCCATACGTCCAGGCAACGCCAGCGCTTGTCGTTGCGATGGCAGTTGCGCCAGCCCGCTCGATCACCCGAGCGCTTGCGGCGTCCCAGGCGTTAGGTAGCACAAGCGGAGGGCGGCTGTGCAGCCCGCGAAAGTGCGCTGCCCGCTCACGTTGAGTTTGCATCTCGATGCTCAGCGGCTGGGGCAACGGTTATTTCTTCTCGGCACCAGCCGGCGCGGTCCCCTGGCTCGGTGGACCTGCCGCGGCAGGCGTATCACTTCCGGTCTGCCCCCGCGGACGCGGTGCGACCGGCAAGCCCTCTCCCATCCTTTCGAGTCCACCGACCACGACCATTTCACCTGCGTTTACCCCATTCACAATCTCCACTATGCCCTGCGAGCGAATACCGAGCTGCACAACGCGG
>JBFMFA010000485.1:0-3579 GCA_040753195.1 Gemmatimonadota bacterium
CTCGGCCTGCTCGATGCCGGCATCGCTGACGCCATCGTGCGCGCCTGCCGCGAGGTGCGCGCCGGCCGGCATCATGAACACTTCCTCGTCGACATGATTCAGGGCGGCGCGGGGACGTCGTCCAACATGAACGCCAACGAGGTCATCGCCAACCGCGCCCTCGAGTTGTTAGGCGACAAGCGCGGAACGTACGACCGTGTCCACCCCAACAACCACGTCAACCTCAGCCAGTCGACGAACGACGTGTACCCCACGGCCGTGCGGCTTGCGCTGCACGCCGAGATCGAAGGATTGCGCGACGCGATGCGCACGCTCTGTGGCGCGTTCCTCACGAAAGCAAACGAATTTCGCGCCATGGTAAAGATGGGGCGCACGCAGCTGCAGGACGCCGTGCCGATGACGTTGGGCCAGGAGTTCGGCGCCTTCGGACATACGATGCTGGAAGACGTGGAACGACTCGGCGAAGCATTGTCGCTGATCCGCGAGATCAACATGGGCGCCACGGCTATCGGCACCGGCATCGCCGCGCCCGCGGAATACCCCGAGGTCGTTAGGCAGGCGCTCAGCGACGTGACCAAGCTGCCGCTCATCACCGCGCCGGATCTGGTGGAGGCAACATCCGACACCGGCGCCTTCGTGCAGCTCTCCGGCGTGCTCAAACGCTGCGCCGTCAAAATGTCCAAGATCTGCAACGATCTGCGCCTCCTCTCTTCTGGACCGCGCGCGGGATTCGGCGAGATCAACCTCCCCCACATGCAGCCGGGCTCATCGATCATGCCCGGGAAGGTGAATCCCGTCATTCCCGAGGTCGTGAATCAGGTATGTTTCGACGTGATCGGTGGCGACGTCACTGTGACGCTCGCCGCAGAAGCTGGTCAGCTGCAGCTCAATGTCTTCGAGCCGATCATCGCCTATCGGTTGCTCCGGAGCATCGACTCGCTGCGCCGCGCGTGCGACATCCTGCGGACGCGTTGCATTGACGGAGTCACGGCGAACCCCGATCGGATGCGCCGCTTCGTCACGGAGTCAATTGGCATCGTGACAGCGCTCGTGCCTGAGCTGGGTTACGACGTGGCGTCGCAGGTGGCGAAAGACGCGCTCAATACGGGGCGCGGCGTCTACGATATTGTGCTCGAGCGGAAGTTGCTGACGCGTCAACGGCTGGACGAGTTGTTGAATCCTGCTGCGATGGTGCAGCCTAAATAGTCAGGACTACTGCGACGATGGCTCAAAAGCTCGATGTGCCAGGCCAACTAAAAATGGCCACGCTGGATGAAGCCACCACGATGCTGCAGCGACTGCACGGATTGGTCGAGCGGATGGCATCGGCCGCACAAAAAAACGAACCGATCCACAGCTACTCCCAACAAGTGCGCCGCGCTGGCGCACCGCTCGTCTCGCTACTTAAAGCCAACTTTGGTCTGATTTCGGATCACGTCGCTCAAATGATGGTCATTGCCGGCCGCAGCGGCAGCGAACGTGTTCGCGTGCGTGCCTTACGCGAAGGAGTCGGCCAGTTGCGCATGCAGCTGGAGATCGCGGCAACGCGCGTGCAGGCCAATCACACGGTCAAAGACGAAATCGCAGAAGCCCCGGAACAAAGCGCCTGAGCACGCTCGCGCTTGCCCACTATATGATGCCCCGGTAGGTTTGGCGGGACTTTTGGCCCATTGGCGTTTGCGATCGAAATCGCAGGCCGATGCATCTTGGTCTCCCTCTCGCAGCAGCGAATGCACCTACGAATTCAGCCGCGACAGGCCGCGGCACTGACGCTTAGCGCGGTTTTGTTGCTGACCGTCGCCGCCTGTGGAGGCGAATACCCGAACTCGACGTTCAACCCAACCTCCGAGTTCAACCGAGAATCGACTTCGCTGTGGAACACGCTCCTCATTTGGGGAACGATCGTGTTCATCATCGTGGAAGTCGTTCTTGTTTACACGATCTGGAAGTACCGCCGACGCCCCGGTGTCACCGAGGCTGTTGATGAGAGGATGATGCACGGCAACACAGCGCTCGAAGTCACCTGGACCGTGCTTCCCGCGCTCATCCTCGCGATCATCGCGGTGCCCACCGTGCGCGCGATCTTTCGCACGCAGGATCCGGCCCCGGCGAATGCGCTGAAAGTCGAAGTCGTCGGGCATCAATGGTGGTGGGAGTTCCGCTATCCAGACTACGGGTTCACGACGGCTAACGAGTTGTATCTGCCGATTGGACGGCCAGTGAACTTCTCGCTGCAGACCGTAGACGTGATCCACGCGTTCTGGATTCCGCAACTCGGCGGCAAGCGCGATCTCGTTTCCAATCGCACCAACTATTTGTGGTTCACGCCGGATTCGGCGGACTACACGGTTTATAACGGAAGCTGCAACGAGTATTGCGGCGCATCACACGCCAACATGCGCTTCCGTGCGTTCACTGTTCCACCTGAGGAATTCGAGCGCTGGGCGGCGCATCAGGCGACGACTGCCGCGGTGCAGGCACCCGCTACACCGCCACCTGCGACTCCGTCAACACCGGCCGCGGCGACCGCCGCAGCGCCTAACCAGGCTTCTGCCAACGCGGCGCAGCCCATGGCTACGCCCGCAGTACCGGTGGCTGCCTACGCATTTCCTACAGAACGCGTGCCTTCGTACGCGGTGCCGAGCACGCCGTTGCCGCCAGATGTCAGTTTTCCAGACGGTCTGGTGGGCGATGTCGAGCGCGGGCGCGCCAAGTACTCCAGCAGCGCCTGCATCGCCTGCCATCGTATCCGCGGCAATCCGATGTCTCAGAGCCCGGTCGGACCAGATCTCACACACGTCGGCTCGCGCCTAACGATCGGTGCGGGACTCTTCCCCAACACGCCACACAACATGGCGCTGTGGATCAAAAATGCGCGCAAGATGAAGCCGCTGCAGTTCTCCAGCATGCCCACGTTAGGCGAGGGCGAGTACGACCCGATTTTGAAGACGGTGGTGAGTGTGGGGGGATTAACTGATCAAGAGATCGCGGACATTGTTGCATACCTGCAAGCGCTCAAATGACAGGTCTAAGGTCGAAGGAAGCGCCCTTCGACCTACCTTCGACCTTAGACCTTAGACCTTAGACCTGAAGTCATGGCCACAACAACCGCTCCGACATTCGCCCCTCCCGTAGAACGCAAGCGCTACGGATTGATGGACTGGCTCACGACCGTCGATCACAAGAAAATCGGCCAACTGTATCTCAATACGGCGCTTTTCTTCTTCATCTTCGGCGGTATCGAAGCCGTCATCATGCGCTGGCAGCTGATGTCGCCTAACGGCACGAAAGTGTCCGCCGAGGTGTTCAATCAGCTGTTCACCATGCACGGGACGACCATGATCTTCCTCGCGATCATGCCGTTGTCCGCGGCATTCTTCAACTTCCTGATCCCGCTGCAGATCGGCGCGCGGGACGTCGCCTTCCCGCGCCTCAACGCGTTCAGTTACTGGGTGTACCTCTTCGGCGGCATCTTCATCACGCTGCCGATCTTCTGGTTAGGGGCCCCCGACGGCGGCTGGTTTGCCTACGCCCCGCTCAACACGCGGCAGTTCTCGCCGGCGCACAACATGGACTTCT
>JBFMFA010000486.1:0-3578 GCA_040753195.1 Gemmatimonadota bacterium
CCGAGTTACTGCCGATCGTGGCCCTCGAGCTCAACGTGAAGGCCGCCGTACAGCTGACATCGGCGGACGAGCTCGTTCAACTGAGCGCCAAACCAAACTTCCGCGCGCTTGGGAAGAAGTTCGGCAAGGCGACCCCGCTGGCAGCGCAAGCGGTGCAACGACTCTCCAGCGAGTCTCTCCGGGCGTTCGAAAAGGGGGCGCCCCTCGTCGTCTCCGTGGAGGGCCAGGAACATCGACTCGACGTTGGGGATTTAGAGATCGCGCGAAAGGCGTTGGGCGAGCTGGTGGTAAAAGAGGAAAGCGGCCGCTTCGTCGCCCTGGATGCGCACCTCACACCAGAGTTGCGCGCCGAAGGGGTGGCCCGGGAACTGGTGAGCCGCATCCAGCGGCTGCGGAAAGCCGCTGGATTCGCCGTCAGCGATCGTATCCGACTATGGTTATGGGGCGCTGCGGAGCTGGAGGCCGCCGCGCGTGCGCACCAGGAGTGGATTGCGGGCGAGGTCCTGGCCCGGGCAATGCACGTAGGGCAGAACGGCAGTATCTCGGACGCCGCGACGCACACGGTAGAAATAGATGGTCAAACTGTGACCGTCGCGTTCACAATTGACGCAGGACTATGAGCGTGACCAGCACCAAAAAGGCCAAACCGCTTACCAAGAAGCAGCTCCAGCACTTCGAGAAACGGCTCCTTGAGGAGCGCAAGCGCATTCTCAAGGAACTGGGACACTATGACGAGACGTTTGGCGCCACGGCGCAGCAGGCCGACGGCGATCTGAGCTCGTATTCGTTCCACATGGCGGATCAGGGCACCGACGCCATGGAGCGCGAAAAGGCGTTCCTCTTCGCGAGCAAAGAGGGGCGTTTCCTGTGGCACATCGACGACGCACTCCGGCGTCTCTACAAGTCGCCCGACACGTTCGGCATCTGCCAGCAGTGCGGCAACCAAATCGCCTTCGAACGTCTTGATGCGCTGCCGCACGCGCGCTACTGCTTCGACTGCAAACAGCGCGAAGAAGATGCCAAAAAGTAGCTCCCGCGCTGTGTGGTTCTGGCCGGCGATCGTCGTGCTGGTCATCCTCGATCGCGTAACCAAGAACTGGGCGGAAGTCGCCTTGCAGCCGCGCGGCGTTCCGCGCGACGTCTTCGGCGAAGGCGTCCGCCTAACGCTGGTTTATAACCCGGGCGCCGCCTTCGGCCTGCACCTCGGCCCGTGGTCGCGCTGGATCTTCCTGGGCCTAACGATCGGTGCGCTGTTCATTCTCATCCGGCTGTACATGCACACGCGCGCGGGTGAGCGGATCCGCGCCCTGGCGCTGGGCCTCGTCACGGCTGGAGCCATCGGAAACCTCATCGACCGCATCACGTCGCCGATCGGCGTCGTGGACTTTATCGATGTGGGGCTCGGCGACTGGCGCTGGCCCACGTTCAATGTCGCCGACATGGCGGTCTCCGTTGGCGCGATTCTGCTCGCCTGGGTGCTCTGGGGCGAAGAAAAGCGAGTCACTGAGGAGAAGCCCAGTGGCTCGAGCGCCGGGAGCCTCGCACAAGCCCGGGAGCGGTGACGCTTCCTTCGACGGGGACACCTAACGCGACACACCTGATCGAGGCGGACAGCGATGTTCGCCTCGATTTGCTTGTCGCGTCGATCGCCGACATCTCACGAACCGCGGCTGCGACGCTGATCGCCACCGGCGCTGTGCTGGTGGACGGGCGCCGTGAAAAGGCGAGTTACAAGGCGCGATCAGGGGAGCGAGTGGAGATTTGGCTCCCAACGTCGGAGCCCGAGCGCACCATCGAAGCCGAGACGATACCGCTGAGCGTCGTCCATGAGGACGCGGATCTCCTGGTCATCGACAAGCCTGCGGGAATGGTCGTGCACCCGGCACCGGGGAATTGGACTGGGACCTTGGTCAACGCACTGCTCGGCCGCGGACAATCGCGCGACATCGGCGCGAGCGGAAATGAAGGGACTCCGCGCGCAGGGCTGGTCCACAGGCTCGACAAAGAGACGTCGGGCCTTCTGCTCGTGGCAAAAAACGACAGGGCCCACCGGATCCTCGCGAAAGCGGTAGCGGAGCGGCGTGTGATTCGCCGCTATGCGATTCTGGCGCGCGGCCACCTTCGCAGCGATCACGTGGTGGTTGACAAGCCGCTCGCCCGCGACCCGCGAGACCGCAAGCGCATGGCAGTCGTCCAAGAGGGCAAGCCGGCGAAAACGACCTTCGACCGGTTGGCGCGCTTCGAGAGTCACGATCTACTGCGCGGCACACTGCACACAGGGCGCACGCATCAAATTCGCGTGCACCTCGCTGCGGTGGGGCACCCGGTAGTGGGCGACTCGGTGTACGGTGAAAGCCCGGTGAAGAGTCAGCGGGGCCAGCGACGTGAGGTTGGGTTACAGCCGGGACGACATTTCCTGCACGCAGCATGGCTGCGATTGCGGCACCCCTCGTCAGGCGCGTTGATCGATCTGCGGTCGCCGCTGCCGCCGGATTTGTGCGCAGCGCTGGCTCATGCGGCCGGCGATGCGCGACTCCTTCAACTGGCAGATCCGCTTGACGAGTACGGCTTCTATCGAGACGACGCCTAACGCGGCCACCGAACACCTCCTGATCGTCGAGGTTGGCGGGCAGCTGTTCGCATTCTCCGCAGCGCATCTGCGTGAGGTGATTCCCTGGCGCCGTGCCACGCGCATCCCCGGTGCACCGTTGCCTGTGCGGGGTCTGATCAACCTGCGTGGCGCATTGATCGTCGTGGCCGACGTGGCCAAGCGGTTGCTGGGCGACGCGTTGGAAAAGCAGGTGACGGAGGATGGGTCGATCGTTCTCGTTGAATGCGAGGGGAAGAGCCTGGGGCTCGCCGTTCACGATGTTCGCGATGTGGTCGCGATCGAGGTGGAGCCTCTCGAGGGAGCCGGTCCCACGGGCTTCGATCAGCCGCTGTCGATGTCGCTGTGCCGCGGTGTGGGACGTTTGGAAGGTGAGATCGTCATTGTGCTGGACGTTGCCGCGCTTGCGCGGCAGGTCGTGGCGTGAAACCGCACATCTGATGAGAGCTTAGCGTGAGCCAATCTGTCCTTATCTGCGACGATGCGATCTTCATGCGCACGATGCTCGCGGACATACTGCAGCAGGCCGGATTTGAGATCGTCGGCGAAGCAGAAACCGGTGCGCAGGCCGTAGCGCGATACCGGGAGCTGCGGCCGGATCTCGTGACGATGGACATCGTGATGCCTGACATGGGTGGCATCGACGCCGTTCGAGAGATCACCAAACTCGATCCCGCCGCGCGCATCCTGATGTGCAGCGCCATGGGACAGCAAGCACTGGTGATCGAGGCGATTCAAGCGGGCGCGAAAGACTTCGTCGTGAAACCGTTCCAACCGAGTCGCGTGCTGGAGGCTATACAGCGCGTTCTCTCGTAGCCGCTTCGCAGTAGGGGCGGCCGACGCATGGACACCAGCAAATACGTAGCACTCTTCGCGTCTGAGAGTCGCGAGAACCTCGCGGCGATCAATCAGGCGCTTCTCTTGCTCGAGCGAAGGCCCGACTCGAGCGAGACCGTGAACGAGCTGTTCC
>JBFMFA010000487.1:0-3578 GCA_040753195.1 Gemmatimonadota bacterium
AACGTAGGCAATCAGCCCGACGACCAGGCCCTGACGGCTAAAGTAACTCGTCATAGCCCCTCCGAAGATTCAAAGCGTTGGAAGTCTTCACCATATTGCTCATACGTAGATGATAAATGTATCGTTGGCCGAGGGCCATAGCTGCCTGGGAGGCGGTGCACGCAGAAGCGAGTGAGCACACCCCCCTAGAACTCCTCCATCTCGAGCGCGCGCTCCAGAAGCTCGCGCCGGCCGCGCGCTACACGCAGCCTAACGCCGTCGCGTAACACCAGCGTCCCGCTCCCGTCCGGTTCGCGGTGCAACTCGCGCGCGCGGCGCGCGTTCACGATCAGCGACCGATGTACCCTCACGAACTCGCGTGACTCCAGCAACCGCTCCAGCGCATGCATGCGCCGCATAACGACGTGGGTGAGCTTCCCCGCGTGGATACGCGCGTAGTCCCCCCACGCCTCGACCCAGTCGATCGCATCGACGTCCACTAGCGTCACGCGTGTCCCGGTACGCACGCCGATGCGCCGGGGAGCCGGCGCGCTTTGTCGCGGCGTCCCCGCGTCGCTCTCTTCACCGCCGGCGGCGGCCAGCTCCGCCACGGGAGCCGCCTCCGCTCGACGGTCCGCGGCCATGCTCGCCAGCGTTTGCTGTAGCGATAGAGCGTCCATCGCGCGCAGACCGTCGAGCGCTCGTGTCACTGCGGCCAGGAAGCGCGGTCGTCCGAACGGCTTCAAGAGATAGTCGAGCGCGTGAACCTCGAAGGCGCGGACGGCGTGGTCGTCATGCGCGGTGACGAACACGACGCCGCGCGGCACATCGTCGCCGAGCCACTCCAGTACGCCGAAACCATCGAGATCGGGCATCTGGATGTCGAGGAAGACAAGGTCCGGCCGCAGCTCCCTAACGAGCCGCACCGCTTCACGTCCGTTGCTCGCCTCACCGACGACGGTGACCATGGGAAATTCGGCCAGCAGCGTCAGGACGACCTCGCGCGCGGATGGCTCGTCGTCCACGACCAGGGCGCGCACCGCACTCACTGCCTGCACACGCTCGTCAGGCACCGCGGGAGCCATTCCCATGTTCCTCGCCATTACGGCGCATGTAGCGCGTGACGGGCATCTCGAGCACGATGATTGTCCCACCACCAACGGCGTCGGCGATGCGCATCCGGCCGGCGTCACCGTACAACTGCGTCAGGCGCTCGCGCGTGTTGCGCAGGCCCGTCCCCAAACCCGGATGTGCGGGAGGGGTGGATATTCCCGGCCCGTCATCGCGCACGGAGATCGTTAGGCGCTCCGCATCGCGCGATGCGGTGATCTCCAACAATCCGGCACGCGAAACTGTAGAAATGCCGTGCCGCACCGCGTTCTCCACGATCGGTTGCAGGATGAGCGGCGGCACAAGACACTCGAGCGTGTCGGGCGCCGCGCGTATCGTCGGCCGCAGCCGATCGCGGAAGCGCGCCTGCTCGATGCTGAGATAGTCGTTGACAAGTTCCAGCTCCTCGGCCAGTGACACCTCGAGTCTCGACGTCGAACTGGCGACTTTGTGAAACAGCGCTCCGAGGTGATCGAGCACAGCATCCGCGTCATCGCTACGCCCGCTGCGCCAGAGCTGACCAATCGTGTGCAGCGCGTTGAAGAGGAAGTGCGGACGAATCTGCGCGTTGAGCGCTTCCAACCTCGCTTGCGCAAGTTGTCCCTGAACGCGCGCCAACTGCAGCTCGCGAGCCTGCGCGCGCCGGTAGTTCAGCACACCCTGCGTTAGGCCGAGTATGCCTGCGTAGATCACGAGCGCAATGTGGAAGTTCACTGTTGCCCAGATCGCTCCCTGCTTCGCGAGCGTGACGATGCCGCCGAATTGCCCGCGACTCGCCCAGAACATGAGCACCACCAGCACGTTCGCCGCGAAGGCGAGGAGCGGCGCCGCAGCAACGTGCACGAACGCGTGGCGCTTCCATGTTTCGCGCGAGAGCGGAAAGCGCACGGTGAGCGCGATGACGGCGAGCGTGACCGGGATCCACGGCAGCACCTGGCGCAGCGCTGCAATGATCGCCGCGATGAACGGCATCGGTTCGCCTCCACGAACCGCGGCCGCAAGCGCGGTCTGCGCTCCCCATAACACGCCGACGAGCAACCACAGAGCGCAAACACCAACGACGATACGTGTCTTCACAATCCTTCGCAGTGACTCAGAAGCCGAACGTGTGAGTGTACTTGATCAGTAACGTACGCGCGAGCGAAAGGGGCGGTGTAATGCCGGCTGCACCGATGGCGCGCTCGGTGTCGAGTCCTTCGTTGTAGACAAGCCAGAGATCCGTCCCTTCGGCGAAGGCGTAGCGCAATCGCACATTCATGTCCAGGCGTTTCGCCGTCGAATTGTACTGCACGAACGCGTTCGCGGAGGCGCGAGCGTCGCGTGCGGCGCGGACGCGGAACCGGGCAAGGTGGACGTTTTCGGTTTGGTTCCGCGCATCGAACTCGAGGTGCGTGAGCTGATAGTCGGCGCCCAACTCCAGGTGCGGCGAGATGTTCCATGTGGGCGTCAGGATGACTTGCGTGCGATTGCCGTCGTAGAACGTGCCGGTACGGAAGTCGATGTCCGTTCGTAATCGCCTTCCCTGCGACATCGACATAACGAGTTGCAGGTCCGCAAAATCGTAGACTCCAGCGGGCACCGTTGCTTCGCCTATCGAGAAGTCCCGTGCGACGTTCTCATGGAACCACTTGGGCTCGATCCAGCCGCCGCCGCCGGATTTAGTATCCCACTGCACCCAAAAGGCGTATTGACCCGACTCCAGCGCGCCATCGGAGTTGCGGAATGTGTTGAACGCGAGCGCGCCTGGGTAATACCTGCGCAGCCAGGAGTGCTTGTCGGTATAAATGAAGTAGTTGCCAACCGCGTTTGCCGTGGTGAAGTCGCGCCGCTGCAAGAAGCCGATCTCCGGACGATAATCGCGCCCCATGCGGGTGCTATTGATGTTGTATTGCAGGCCGCGCTGCGCGCGGCGCTCGAAGCGAAAGTCCATCAGCGAGCGTGACCCGAACGTCGCGATACTCGTATCGCGGCTGTCTCGCGTTTGCGATAGTTTTAGCGTTAGGTATTGATCGCCGCCCAGGCGAAAAACGCCATCGGCCCCGACGCCCAGGTTCTGTTCTCCACCGCCTGCGTACGACGTCACCATGAATCCGGCGGTTGAATAGGGATTGATCACCGGCCGCCGCAGACGCAGGACGCCGAAATTCTCTCCCGGCAGGTCGTTATGCCGCCGCGTTTGCATATCGAGAATGCCGACGTCCCACTCCCCCGCGCGGCCGACGAGACGCACGCCACCGAAGATTGGAACCGGCGAGAAGTCCGGTGCGAGCCCGATGCGACGCGAGTGGAAAAGGCGCGCACCGCCGCCGGCCGTGAAATCGAAGATGCCGCTTCCCTCTTGAAAGAAGCGTCGTCGCTCCGGGAAGAAGAGCAGGAAACGATCCAGATTCACCTGCTGCTCGTCGGCTTCGACCTGCGCGAAGTCTGTATTCGCCGTTAGGTCGAGCGTGAGCGTACCGGAGAGTCCGTAGCGCACGTCGATGCCGACG
>JBFMFA010000488.1:0-3564 GCA_040753195.1 Gemmatimonadota bacterium
CGCCTAACGATCACGAAGGGGGCTACCGCCGACGAGTTTACGACGGTTGCGACGTATCGTTACGCCGGCGGTAGCGCTGTGGTGACCCGCGAAGGCCGCGGGACGGTCTTCACCGGGTATCAATGGCGCGGCCGTTCGAACTTCCCGGGCCGGCCAGCGGACTCGGCGTGGCGCGAAGTGCTCTTTGTGGAACCTGGATGGCAGCAGATCAGCGGGCGCTGGTTCGCGGGCGGGTACGATGAGTTGGGAGCCGACGTCAAACTGCAGCGCCTAACGGGGGCGCCAGTCATCGCCGGCGTCCTGCCGCGGGGTTTGCGTAAAGGGGCGAGCCGTCAGGACGTCGCCATCGGCGGCGCCAACCTCCCCGCGAACGTGAACCCAGCGCAGATCGATCTCGGGCCCGGTGTCGAGATAGAAAGCGTCGTCCGCTCGACGCCCGACGAGGTGTTGGTGCGCGTGCGCGTCGACACGGCGGCGATGATCGGTGAGCGCGATGTCTTTGTGGCGGGGGCGTCTCTGGCCAAAGGTGCGGCCGTATACGACAAGATCAGCCGCATCAAAGTGACGCCGCTGGCCGCGATGGCGCGCATCGGCGGTGTGCGTTTCCCGAAGCAGTTCGTGCAGTTCGACGCGATCGCCTACCATGACGGCGTCGACCAGCGGCCGGATACGCCCGACGACATTTCCCTCGGCCGGGTCGACGTGCAGTGGAGTCTCGAGGAGTACGGTGTCACGTACGACGACGATGACCTCAAGTACGTCGGCACGATCGACGCGCGTGGTTTCTTCACACCTAACGTGGACGGTCCAAATCCGCAGCGGAGCGGGAGCCGCAACAACATCGGCGACGTGTGGGTGGTCGCCACGTACGAGGCACCAGCCACCGGGTCGCAACCGGCGCGGCCCATTCGGGCACGCGCTCATCTGCTGGTGACGGTGCCGTTGTATATGCGCTGGGATCCGTGGGCCCTCGGTAACGCCGGAGGGCTCGCGCAATGAACCTGCTGCGACGTGGTGAATACCACGCCTTTGAGGCGGACGGTGCGCCGTACGTATATCTCGTGCCATCGGCGGCCATCTTCCGACTGGATGCGGCGTCGCACGCGGTCCTGCAAGCGTTAGGCGGCGACGAAAGCACAACCGACTCGCTCGTCGCTGCGCTCGGCGATCGATTCCAACCGCAAGCGGTGCATAACGCGATTCACGAGCTGCTGTCGGCGCGCGCGATCCGATCCGTGGCCGCCCCGGTTGAGCGGATCAGCGCGACGCCGCCGAAGAAACGCATTCCGCTCACGACCCTGGTGCTCAACGTCACCAGTAAATGCAACCTCGCCTGTACGTATTGCTACGAATACGGCGAAGACCGCGTGGTGGAGCCGAGCAAGAAGCCGCGCTTCATGACCGAAGAGACGGCACGGCAGAGCGTCGACTTCATGTTCGCCGAGGCGGGGGACAACAAGACGGTGCATCTCACGTTTTTCGGCGGCGAGACGCTCCTGAACTACAAAGTGCTGCGCTCGGCGCTGGGGTATGCGCGTGAACGCGCGGCATCGTTAGGCAAGGAAGTCGACGTAAGCTTGACGACGAATGCCACGCTACTGCGCGATGAAGTGATCGACTGGATCGTCGACAACGACGTCGGCGTCACGGTCTCGATCGACGGCGATCGCGAGCAGCAGAACCGGCATCGCGTCTTTCACAACGGGAAGGGGAGTTACGACGTCATCCGTCCGCATATCGAGTCGCTGCTGCAGAAGCATCGCCGGCGGCCCGTCGGCGCGCGTGTAACGCTCACGCATGACAACCTCGACGTCATCGGCATCTTCCGGCATTTGCGCGGTGAGCTGGGTTTCTGGGAGGTAGGCTTTGCGCCCGTCACCACATCCTGGCGCCGAGACTACGCGATCGAAGAAGCGGGTTTCGAACAGATGTTGTTCGCGTTCCAGACGCTGGCGCGTGAATACCTGGCGACGACGCTCGAGGGGCGGCATCACGGCTTCTCCAACGTGCGCGACACAGTGGAAGAGATTCACAAAGGGATGAGCAAGGCGTATCCGTGTGGCGCCGGGCTCGGCTTGTTAGGCGTCGCCACGGACGGGGACGTCGCGTTGTGTCACCGCTTCGCCGGATCCGACTCGCACAAGCTCGGTACGGTCTTCGACGGCGTGGACCACTCGGTGCAGGACGACTACCTCGTCAAGCATCACATCGCCAACAAGACGGATTGTTCTCAATGCTGGGCGCGCCCAATCTGCGCAGGTGGTTGCTACCACGAAGCGCAGACGCGTTACGGCTCGACAGAGAAGCCGAATCTGCACTATTGCGAGTGGATTCGTCGTTGGACGCACACGTGTCTGGAGGTCTATGGCGCGCTCGCCGAGCGCAAGCCTGAATACCTCGCGCAATTCGACGCCTAACGGAGCACGGGGGTCAGACCCCATGAACCTTGTGCCACAACACGGAGATTTGAGATGCGTTGGACCCTGACTCTTTGCGCGCTCGCGGTCGCAGCATTGTCGACCGAAGGGGCTGCTCAAGCACCGAAGACGACGTTTTTCATAACGAGTGCCGGGCCCGGCGACGGCGCCAACCTTGGTGGACTGGCCGGTGCTGACCGGCATTGCCAGTCGCTGGCAGACGCAGCGGGCATCACGGGCGTGAGCTGGCGCGCATACCTCAGCGCAGTCGCGTCTGGTGGACAGCCGGCCGTGAACGCGCGCGATCGCATTGGCCGCGGGCCGTGGCATAACGCGAAAGGCGTCCAAGTCGCCGCCAACATCGACGATCTGCATAGCGACAACAACAAGCTCTCCAAGGAAAACAGCATTACCGAGAAAGGGATGGTTGTGAACGGACGCGGCGACACGCCGAATATGCACGACATCATCACGGGATCGTCGCTCGACGGTCGCGCGATTATGGACACGGTGGACACGACGTGTGGCAACTGGATGCGCGCCGATTCGACGGGAAGCGCGTTCGTTGGACATCACGACCGCCAGGGCGGCGGGCAGAATCCGACGTCGTGGAACAGCGCGCATCGCTCACGCGGCTGCGGGCAGCGCAACCTTCAGGCGACGGGCGGGAACGGTTTCTTCTACTGCTTCGGAACAGCGAGATAGCAACTAGCAACCATCGGATATGCGCCATCTTACGCCGGTCAATCGCAAGGCACACATCGTCGCCGACTTACACGCCGCGCACGACGTGGTGGGTTTGCAGCAGCCGCAACCACCGCGGCCACAAGGGCCGCACATCCCGTTAGGCTGTTCGTTCGTATTCGCTCCCGGGTGGGAAGCGGATAGCAGCGGCGGCGCCGCGGGTCTCTGTCAGCCGGTGGAGCGCGATCTGTTCGATTGTTATGTGACGTGCTTCTGGCCGGCGCACGTGCCGGATTTATACAACCATGCGCCGGACTGGACGGGGAAGTGCGCCGCCGCCCAGAAAGACTGGCGCAAAATCGACCTGATCTTCCCATGAGCCGATTGGGTGGCGCACTCTTCGCGCTGATGTTCCCCGCCGCGCTGGCGGCCCAGGCGCCTAACGCGCGTGTCAGCGGCGGCG
>JBFMFA010000489.1:0-3557 GCA_040753195.1 Gemmatimonadota bacterium
GGTCCCAAAGACGCCCACCGCGCCGAAAGTGTACGTGCCACCGACGGTGCATTTGGTGCTATCGATGCGAGCGCCGGTCAGCCAGTTGCGCGCTTCGTTGGTGGCCGCGGTTATCGCTTTTGTCGCCAACGCCGCCCAGTTGATTACAGGAGGCGCGGTTACGACCGAGTACATCGGCTCGAGCGTCCCCACCACGTTGTCACTCGTGCGCCGCAACGAGAGCGGGCCCTGAGTCGGATGCGACGGGAGCTTCACGACGACCCTGCCGGGGTTGGCCATCACCTGTGTCAGCGTCTGTGAGCCGATGCGCACCTCCACGACCGGAATATTGCTCCCGGTGATCGTTAGGCTGGAGTCGGTGAACCCCTGACCAGTCGGAGTCCAGGCGACCTGACTCGTCACAGGCGTATACGGCACACCGCCGAACGCACCGCACGGGATCACCTGATTTTGCTGATCGACGCAGTCCAGCCCGACGGGAATTCCGGCGCTTGCGAGTGCGCTTGTCGTCGCCGAGCTGTTGAAGCCGGCTCCTGTCATCGCCTCGTACGCCTCTCCGCCTGTCGTCGAATACACGGTTTTGAGCGCTCCGGCAGTGCTAGCAGCGTCGTAGCCGACCGTACGGAGCAGCGTGGCAGTGCTCACGGATGTCTGCGCGTGGTCGCGTTTCAGCACAGCCGCAACACTCGCCGCCGTTTCGCGAGCGGTGAACAACGCGCGCGCGACGCTCAGCGGATCCGTCGCAGCCTGCGTTCGCTGCGCGAGGGCTGACGTCGCCCCTAGTAATGAACCGGCAACTGCGCCAAGTCTCGCGAGGGCGAGAAGCTGAATGCAGAGTGACATAGGTCGCGTCTCCAGCGTGTGAGCACCGCGCGCCATCACAGGCGCCGAGCGGCTGTTTGCTAAGGAGATCGCAGAATTCGCCGTGACGGTATCACGGGCCACGCGATGAAACGCATGATACGCGCCGTCGCACTTCTACGAGCTATAGACAGCGGCCTGAGAGCATCGGCCGCTGTTCCATGTCTCGAGGAGATCGAATGCAATCGCACGTTGCCGCGACTTTGCCCCGCTTGTCCTTTGCCGCAGCGAGTCTAGTCACACTGGCGACTTTCTTTGGCGCTCGGGCACTACCTGCGCAGTCTGTGACCGCGGCGATGCCCAGCACTTTGACCGTGCAAGGCGGACAGAGCGCGCAGTTCACGATTGTAGGGACAGGCTTGACGGGCCTAACGCTACTGCAAGTCGTCAGTCCCGGCACAAACACGACAATAACAGGTGCCAGCGCGACATTTATCAGCTCTGGCGATACCCAGCGGCGCATCTCGATCGCCGCGACGACGACCCTGGTATCGGGTCAGGCGACCGTGCGCGGGAGGCGCGCGAATGGGACGTGGGAAGTATTCCCCGTCGCTATCATAACGGTGGCGGCGCCTAACGACGCTGCCATCACGATCACGTCGCTGACACTCAATCCGTCGACTGTATACGTCGGCGCTCAAGTCACTGCCGCGGTGACGCTCTCCGCAGCGCCAGTCGCGTCGCTAGCCGTCGACATCGTAAACGAAGCCACCGGGACGGTCATTACCAGCGGCACGTTTACGCCAGGCTCCACGTCACTGAATCTTCCATTCACGGCACAAGGCGGTGGCACTCTGCGGGCCCAACGCCCGCCGTATTCAACCGGTCCAACGGCTTCGCTGACGGCACATCCACAGCCAGCGATTTCGCAGTTAAGTCTGGGCGGCACGAGCCAGCTGCACGCTGGGGTCAGCAAGACGCTCATCGTGGTGCTCAGTCCCTCGGCCGCTCTCGGAGGCGTATTGCTTCTCAGTACGACGAGCAGCGCGATCTTCATCCCAACGACCGTGCCCCTCACAAACGGGCAATCGATGGTGCAGATCACAGTCGGCGTCGCCAACGCCCCCCAGTCAAGCTCCGGCACGATCATCGCTAGCATCGGGAGTTCTCAGAAGACCTTCCACTTTCAACTCATTGGCTCAGCGTCGACCGTCGCTATATCGTCGATCACGCCGGCGGCTGACAGCGTGACGGGAGGGAGCAACGCGACGTTTACTGCCTCGCTCTCTGCCGCGGCACCGGCGGGGACGACCCTCAAGGTCACGTCGAGCGGGCCGGTCGTAGTCGCACCGCCTAACGGGGTCACGGTTGGCCCGGCCGCCACCAGCGCACAAGTGACCGTGACAACAATCCCGGTGACTATGGCCACCACCGCACAGATCACAGTGGAAAGCGGCACGTCGGCGAAGACGATGTCACTCACCGTGCTTCCACCGAAGGTCGCGGGACTGACGTTCACTCCGCCATACGTCGCAGGTCAGCCTGTGAGTGGGAAAGTCACGCTCGACGGCCTGGTAGCAGCCGCACCAGGTCTTACGGCGAACCTAACGAGCAGCGATCCGGCGGTTGCGCAGCCCCCCGCCAGCGTAACCGTGCTCCCCGGCTCATTTGAGCAAACGTTCACCATGACAACGACGGCAGCATTTGCGTCCAACTCCAAATCCGTCACGATCTCGGCGCAGAGCGCTGGTGGATCAGAGAGCGCGTCACTGTCGTTCACGCGGCAGACGGGAGTTGTGTCCGCAGTGAGTTTTGCCCCGGCAACTGTAGATGCCGGCGGCAACGCAACCGGCACCGTCACGCTCGACAAGCCGTCAAAAGCTGGCGGGACTGTCGTTCAGCTCACCAGCGCCAACTCAGTCGTGCAAGTGCCGGCCTCTGTCACTGTCGCTGGCGGCCAAAGCACACAGACTTTTTCTGCAACCACTGCGTCGGTAACGGCCAATACAAACGTCGCAGTCAGTGCAACCGATGGGCTGGCAACGAAGTCGGGAACGCTTGCCGTTAGGCTCCCGCTCGCGCTTGCATCCATCGCGGTGGCCTCAGCAGTGGAGGGTGGTCAAAGCGCCCAGGTGTCCGTCGCCATGAATCGCTCGTTGCAAAGCGGCGAGTCGAAGACAGTCAGTCTCAGCTCGAGCGGAAACATGCAGTTGCCGAGCACGGTCACGCTGACATGTTGCCTGGCGAGCACCCCCGTGACCGCGACCACGGCGCTCGTGTCGAGCGACCAGAGTGTGATCGTCACCGCAACACTCGACGGAGTCACGCGTAGCGACACAGTGCTGGTTCGCCCTCCAGCGGTGGTGACAGCGGTTGACGCAACACCGGACAGCCTCTGGGGCGGGCAGTCCGGCTCGCTCACGATTCAGCTGAATCGTCCGGCGTTGCAGGCAACTGTGGTGGCCCTCTCCAGCTCCGACCCGTCGCGCGTGACCGTTGCGCCGAGCGCCACGATCTCTGGCGGGCAAACGTTGTCAATACCGATCACGACAACGAGCGGACCAGCGGCCGCGTTTACGCTCGCCGCCGCGCTCAATGGCTCGTCGGCGCAAACGGGCCTAACGCTGCTGTCGTTCCTTCCGACGCTCGCGATTTCGATCCCTGGACTCCCCGGGCGAGATACACTCGCGGCCAACACCACGTATTCGGCGAATCTGACCCTGGGCGGGAAGGCGCCGGCCGCGTTCACGGTCACC
>JBFMFA010000490.1:0-3554 GCA_040753195.1 Gemmatimonadota bacterium
CTAACGCGGCAAGCCCCCACACGGCCAACACGATCGGCGCCAGCAGCAGCAGCCAGGACGCGTATTCGTTGAGGAAGTTGCCGCTTTTGTACCAGGGTACGCGCTCGAAGGCCGCTGGAAGCTCAGCGCCGCCCGTCGGCAAACCCGTAAACGCGTGGGTGATGCGACCGCCGGCGTCACGCCGGAAGGCCAGTCGAGTGCCGTCATCCACCTCCTGCAACAGCAGCGAATCCACGCGCACGAAACGGCGCAGGCGCGAACCGGCAGGCATAACGAGCGTATCGCCGCGTGTCCACGTGCGTACGGAGAACCCGAACGATGCAGGGAGGCGCTCGACGGTCCGATGCGCATAGCGCGTAAGGATCCAGTCGCCAGCGTACTCGCTGACGGAACCATGGGCTACGGGTGGAGCTACCAGCGCGTTAGGCAGGAGTCCAGCGAGGACCGTCTCGAGCACCGGGCGAGTGAACGTGGGCTCACCTGCGTTTGTCGCCACGAACACGCCGAGTCGCTGGCGTGGCGCCAGCGCCATGACTGTCGCCGTTCCGGGCGCACCGCCGGAGTGCGCGAGCAGACGCTCGCCGCGAAAGACCTGCTCGAAGAAAGCGATACCCATCCCCGGAATGCGCTTGTCATGGGTGAACTGCTGCGACGACGCCGCCTGGATAGTCTCGAGCGGGATGACCTGCTGGCCGTCGAGCGTTCCGTTGGCGAGCCAGGCGCGCATGAAACGTGACATGTCGGCCGCCGTCGAATACGCCACGCCCACCGGATATGCATGCGTCCAGACGATCGGCGCGCGCACGCATCCACTTGGACCACAGCGGTAACCTGGTGCCACGTCACGCAACAGTGAATCGTTAGGTGGCGCGATGTAGTAGGTGCGGTGCATGCCGAGGGGCGCGAAGAGGCGCTGCGCCGCCAGGGACGCGTATGAGGTTCCGTTCGCGCGTTCGGCGATGTAACCAGCCAGGGCCACGCCGTGATTGGAATACGATACCAACACCCCCGGGGCCCAGCCACGATCCGGGAGCCGCGCGGCGAGATACGCGCCTAACGGCTGCATCTCTTCGCGTGACCTGGCCGCATACCCGATGACGCGTTCGTCGAAACCTGCCGTATGCGTGAGGAGGTGGCGCAGTGTGATCGGCTCGGCGAACGTCGGCGGGATTCTTACGTCAGGGACATACGACTGAATGTCCCGGTCAAGCGACAGCTTGCCGGCGTGCACATCGTTGAGCACAACGGTGGCGACGAACAGCTTCGCTATTGAAGCCAGTCGATAAATGGAGCGTTCCGGATCGGCGCGCATGCTGTCTTCCAATTCGGCGAAACCGTACCCGCGCAGGGCGATGACGCTGTCGTTGCGCACAACCGCGACGACGGCGCCGGGAACGTGCGTCGCCGAGATCGCGGCAGGGACGACGCTATCGAGGAGCGCACCGAGTTGAGGTGGCGTTAGGCGCTGCGCATCTGCATCCGGCGTGCAGGTTAGACCGACGGCCAGCACGGCCGCGCCGCGACAGACGCGTGAACGCAGATGACGCAGAAACGGCGCAGATGGCGCAGATCCTTCAATGCGAAACCGATTCATCGCGCGCGTCGCCTCTTTTGTGCTCGTGGTTTCAGATACGCCACATAGGCGCGCGTCAGTTCCTCGATGAGCGCGTCGTCCGTGACTTGGATTGGATAGGCACGCAGAGCGTCGCCGAGTACCGCTTCACGAGCAGCGGCTGATACGAGGAAGAGGCCGATGTTGACGGCGAAGTCAGGATCGGGGTGGCCGATGAAGGCGCGGCGTTCCTGTAGCAAGGTGCGCAAGCGTCCGTGGACGCGGTCGTTGAAGTCACGCACAGCGAGTCCGTGCAGCGGATCGCCGGCACGTGCGTGGCGGATGATCTGCACGATGGCGGCGCGGTGTTCGCGGAACTTGGTCACCATGACACGCACGTACGCGCGCACGACACCTTCAATCGACGCACGGGCGATTCGCGATGGGGCAAAGACGTGATCGAGCGCTGCGTAACAGTCGCTGATAACCTCGGCAGCGAGCGCGTGCAGTAACGCCTCTTTCCCCTCGAATCGCGCGTAGAAGCCACCGACTGAAACGCCGGCACGCTGCGCGATTGCCGCAACGGAGACTTCGTCGAAGTTGTGCTCGCGCAAAAGCGCGAGACCGGCGGCGATGATGGCGTCGGACGTCTTGCGCGCACGGGATTGGTGCGCTGGGCGAGCGAGGGGAGGCGGGGCATCGGTGTTCATACGAATGCGAATCCTATTCGGTTTCGGTTGCCGCGCAAGGCGCTTGTGACAGTCCTCGGCACGGTTTCCCTTTCGCCCCTCGCGCCGTACGCCTACCTTCGCCCCGAACGGGCCTGCCGGAGGGGCATGCGACTGATCCGCGAAGCGAGGATGTACGCGCGTTTCCTCTACGGCCTGCGCGGCTTCCTTCGCACTGTCGTCACCCCCGAACAGGCGCGCACCAATCTGGAACAGCGCCTCCAGACACGCATGGAGGCGCTTCTGCTCATGGCGGAACGCGGTTTCTACGGCGCAGCGAACAGCCCGTACCGCGAACTGCTGCGCCTCGCCGGCTGCGAGCTAACCGATTTTCGCGCGATGGTGCGCGACCGTGGCGTCGAAGCGACGCTCGCGGTGTTGCGTCAGCAAGGTGTCTATTTCACGTTCGAGGAATTCAAAGGGCGTGCGAACGTCGTTAGGCACGGCCGCGAGATCCCGCTTGACGTCGCGCAGTTCGACAATCCACACCTGTCGTATTACCACGGCACGACATCCGGCGGCTCGACCGGTTCGGCGACGCGCGTCTCCACCGACCTGGCACACCTCGCGTTGCAGGCCGAGCATCGCCTGCTCTGCCTCGAGGCGCATGGTGTCCTCGACGTTCCGTTCGCGATCTGGCGCCCGCCGCTTCCCTCCGGGAGCGGCATCAATTCGGTACTGCGCGCGGCGCGCCTGGGACGCCCGGTGGCGCGCTGGTTCACGCCGCTCACGCATAACGACTTCCGGCCGAGTTTCAAGTTCCGCCTCGCCAACAGCGCGACGGTCGCCATCGGCCGTGCGTTAGGCGCCGACCTTCCCTGGCCCGAGCCCGTCGCCCTGGATGACGCCGGGCGCATCGCGCGCTGGATGGTCGAGGCGCGCAACCGACATGGCGGCGCGGTGCTCAACACGACTGTCAGCAACGGCCTGCGTATCGCGCTGGCGGCAAAGGACGCGGGACTCGACCTCACCGGGACGCACTTCATGCTCGCCGGCGAACCAGCGACGCCGGCCAAGGTCGCGGCAATCCGTGCGTCGGGAGCGAAGCTCTTCACCGACTACGGCGCCGCCGAGACGGGGCGCATCGGCATCGGCTGCGCGCGCGGGATCGATGCGAGCGATGTGCACATCCTGCTCGACGCAGTCGCCGTGATCGCGTGGCCGCGCAGTGTTCCGGACACCGACGAATCGATCACGTCCTTCCACATGACGACATTGCATCCAGCCGCGGCGAAGCTGCTGCTGAACGTGGAGATCGACGACTTCGGCGTGCT
>JBFMFA010000491.1:0-3549 GCA_040753195.1 Gemmatimonadota bacterium
AGGATCTGTATCGCGAGCCCATTATGCCATACACGCAGGCGCTGCTATCGGCGATCCCGGTTCCCGATCCGCAAACGAAGCGACAGCGCATCGTGCTTGCCGGCGAAGTCCCGTCACCCGCGAACCCGCCCAGCGGTTGTGTCTTTCATCCACGTTGCCAGCATCCGGCCAAAGACGCGGCGTGCGCGCGAATCGTCCCGCCGCTGGAAGAAAAGGCTCCGTTGCATTGGGCCGCTTGCATCAAGCAGCCGCCAACGGGGGTAAGCTGGGAAACACAGCAGCACGCCGGTGCCACAAAAATGCCGGAACGGCATCTGCCCGTCGTCGCCATCCGCGGCCAACGCGCTCGCCTTGACCCTTGACCCGTGACCCATGACTGCAGCCGCGATTCCCGTCCCTAACGAGCGAGGCTTGTTCGGTCACCCCAAAGGTCTCGCGCTGCTCTTCGCGGTCGAGATGTGGGAGCGCTTTTCGTACTACGGAATGCGCGCGCTCCTCGTGCTGTATCTGGTGAACGGGCTGGGATGGACCGACGGCAACGCTTCGCGTCTGTACGGAACGTACACGTCGCTCGTTTGGCTCACACCGATCATCGGTGGCTATCTCGCCGATCGCTTCCTTGGCACGCGGCGTTCGATGATCATCGGCGCCCTCGTCATAACGACCGGCCACTTCCTGCTGGCACTGCAGACGATGGCGTCGTTTTACGCCGGCCATGCTTGTGTCATCATCGGCACCGGGTTCTTCAAGCCTAACGTTTCAACGCAAGTCGGCCAGCTCTACAAGCCGGGCGATCGGCGGCGCGATGCGGGCTTCACAATCTTCTATATGGGGATCAACCTCGGCGCCACGATCGCGCCGATCGTGTGCGGCTATCTCGGCGAACGCATCGGGTGGCACTTCGGATTCGGTGCCGCGGGCGTGGGCATGCTGTTCGGGTTGTTGCTCTATCTCAGATTCCGCGCGCAGCTACTCCCGGGCATCGGCCTGCCGCCCACGGCGGAGGAGCGCGCGGCGCGACAGCAAATCGAAGCGGCCGGACCTAACAACACGCGGCTCGGCGTGATTGGCGCGGTCGTTGGCGCACTTGTCGTCTGGCTCGGTGGCGGCGCGAACGTGGATATCGGCGGTTGGATTGCCGGCGGTGGTTGGGTGCAGTTGATCCTCGGCGTCTGCGTTGGTGCTGCGATGTCCATCAGCATCCTCGGCACGAGCGGTGAAGAGCGAAAGCGAGTAATCGCGCTCTTCATCGTGACGTTCTTCGTGGTCTTCTTCTGGATGGCGTTCGAGCAAGCTGGGAGCTCGATGAACATCTTCGCCGACCGCTATACGAATCGGGCAGTCGGTTCCTTCAGCATTCCGGCGTCGTGGTTTCAGTCGGTCAACGCATCGTTCATCATCTTATGTGCACCGCTGGTGGCGTGGCTGTGGCGCGCCCTGGCGGCACGCAACCGCGAGCCATCCACGTCGCTCAAGATGGTGATCGGGTTATTTCTTGTCGGCCTTGGCTTCGTGTTCATGGCGCTCGGCTCCGGAGCACCCGATGCGTGCGTCGCGCAGGTGGGCGCGGACGCCGCGCGCGATCAATGCCGCATCGCGAGCCCCATGTGGCTCGTCGTCGCGTATCTCATGCACTCGTTAGGGGAGCTGGCCGTCTCGCCCGTCGGGCTGTCGTACGTGACCAAGATCGCGCCGGTGCGACTTGTATCGATGCTGATGGGCGTCTTCTTCCTTTCCAACGCGGTGGCGAACTATCTCGGCGGCATCCTCGCTGCGCAGACCGAGAATATCGCGACGCAAAAAGCTTTCTTCTCCATTCCGGTCGTCACCAGTTGGGCAGCCGCGTTGTTGATGCTCGCGCTGCTCCCGGTCCTCAGGAACCTAACGAGGTCCGCCAAAGAGTCTTGAGCCCTGTGTTCTGGGTCAAAACACTCCCGGTTTAGAACTCCGTCACCCCCAGCGGGCTTCGCCGTCCGCTGCGCCGCAAATCGAACGGTTCGAGCCACCAGCTCCGCGTCTGCGCGGCGGAGCTGAGCCGCACTTCGAAGCGTCCGCCACCGCCGTTGGAAAGGGGCACCGCAAACTCCACCCGCCACAGGCGCTGCGATCGCGGCGGAATAGCGAGCACAATGCCGGCACCGACCGTCGGCCGCCACGGCGTGTCTGTGCCTAACGCTGCGTCTGCAAGCCACAATTTCCCCGCGTCGGCGAATGCCGTGACGCCAAGGTCCCCTGTTCCCCTGATGTCGCCGAGGCGCCAACGTTCCTCCAGGCGCAGGATCAAACGCTGCGCCCCGCCTTCTCGCGCTTTGGAATGGCCGCGTACACCGGCTTTGCGATCCGCCAGCGTCAACTGAACGGGGAGACGCGGATTCAGCGCGCCGCTCCACTCGACGCTCGTCGTGATCGTGTGGCGATTGTGTGGCCTGAAGTACGCCGCGCCACGCCCCCCCGTGTAGATGCCGTTCCATTCGTCCGCACCTAACGCGCGCCGTCCCTCCGCCCCGACTTCGACGGCGGCAAACGACCGCGGACCGCCACCCCCGATGTAGGCCCCACCGGCGATATAGACGTCATCGTCCCAGTTTTCGATTGGCAAGCTCCGCCCAAACGCGACGCCGAGTTGTACGCCGCGCCGGACGTCCTGCTCGGCGCTCAGCGCGTCAAAGCCGCTGACGCGCATGAACCGCACCGCGCGCACCCCCAGCAACGCGTTCACGCGCGCTACGCGGTAGGAATCGAAGCGACCGATGAGGGCCGCGGTGCTATCGGGAAGCTCTCCATCGACGCCTAACGTGACCGGCATGTCGGCCGTGCGGGCACGGTCCATCGTCAGTGAAAGTCCCAACAGCGCGAGCCGGCCCGGACGCCCGATTCTGGTCATGGCGCCAACGTCAGCCAGCGTGCGGTCCACCTTCATACCGAGCGACAGCGAGTCCGGCCGCCGAAAAGGAACGAAGTCGAGGGTGCGCGACATGGCGAGCCGCCATGCCGAGCGCTGTACATCCGTGAGGAAGGGGTAGCTGACGAGGCTGCTCCATTCACTTCCGCGTTCGCGTCGCGCGCCGTTCACGTGCATCTGGTACGGCTTCCCCCAGAGCTGATAGTTGCTGTAGCGACCCCCGAGGAGGCTGCGCAACTGACCGCCGTCGCGCCAGGACGCGCTCGCGTAGACGCCCTGCCCACCCATGTTCGCATTGCCAACCGTTAGGCGGTACACCAGCGGTGGCGTCTTCTCGACGCCCACCACCGCGACGACCGAGGGTTCGTCAACCGTCACGACCTCGACCCGAACGGCGTCGGGTCCGTCGGCGAAGGCCGTCACGCTCGCCTGCGCGAGGAATGGCTGCGTGCGCAGGATGCGTTCCGTTTCGTAACGCTGCAGCGGCGAGCACGGTTTCCCTTTTTCAAGGAGGACAAAGTTGCGGACGACTTCGGGGGCCGTGGTGGTGTGCATGCCGTCGACGATGCGTTCCAGCACCGGAACGCGCTCGAAGAGTCCGCCGTAGTCGGGGGCGTGCGTGCGGATGCTTACTTCGGAGATGATTT
>JBFMFA010000492.1:0-3547 GCA_040753195.1 Gemmatimonadota bacterium
TGTTCGCGCCGAAGCTGCGCAGCAACAGCAGCCCGCCGACGATGAGCATCACCACGTTAGGGTTCTCGCCAAGGCGAAGGGGAAGCAGCCCGGCGACAATGAGCGCAGCGCCGGCCAATGCGAATATCCAGAATCCGAACCTGATACGCGGCATTCTTCGTTAGGTGGTTCGGGCGAAACCGCGTCTGCGCGGCAGCCGAGCCAACCATACTGAAAGGAGAAGTGTGGCGCCAGCCCTGATAACGATCACGCCAACGGTCGGAGCACCGTACGCCGCCGCAACGACTGGCGCGCCGAACCAATAGTAGAGGAAGAACGCGGCGGCACCTAACAACGGCATCACGCGACTCATGCTTAGGCGGCTCGCCCCGGTGATTATTGCCACGGCCAGGTAACTCACCACCGCGAATGCGAGGATCTGGGCGTAGACCGCGGGCGCGGTATCGAGCGCCCCATTCTCCAGCAAAGAAAAGGCGACGATGAATCCGGGAAATGACGCGGCGAAAACGCCGAATGGTGTCAGCAGCCACCGTCCGTCCTTTCTGCGCGGACCCATCGTCTGCGCAACGGTTTTCGTGGCAGCCAGATCGATGCATCCACTCGCCGTGCATAACGAGCAGTCAGCACACCGCGCGCTCCCGATCTGCACCAGTGGATTCTGGCCGTACAGCTTCTCGACGGGGAGTACGGGGCACATGGCGTTGCAGAATCCGGCGCGCCGCGAAAAGATCGCACCGCCGATCAGCGCGAGCAGAGAGACCGCGAGAATCGTCGCGCCGAGTGCAATGCCATTCGTGTTGAAGAGGAAGCGGCGAGCAGGGACAAGAAGGAACAGCAGCAACAGACCGATCCCACACGCAAAGCGCGCAGCGCGCGCGTCGAGCGTTCGCCTGCCGATCGAGCGTCCCGTTAGGGAGTTGAGTGTGGCAAGCGGGCAGACGTTGCGCCACAGCATCGGGTTCAAAAGAAAAACCGCCGGGAGCAGTGGAATCACCATGTCCCACAACACATGCAGCCACAGCGCAGGTCGGATCGCAAGACCCAACAGTAGAAGTAGCGTGAGGGCCACGCCTGCATATTGAGCGATCGTCCACCAGCGGGATCGATGCGGGACGAGAAAGACGCTGGACGCCAACGATGCGAGCTCCTGTTCGGTGACCGCGGAGAATGTCAGCTAAACGCGGTTGCTGCCACCAAAGATGTCCCGGCAGCGGTGTCGGGGAATCGCCGACGGCCGCCCTTCGAAGGACTGTTATCGTCTGCGTTGATCGCCGCGCATCGTTAGGTGGCGCTGGACAAGCCAACTGACGTCGGCAGATGTCGAAGTTTCAACATATGATCCGCTCAGCGTTTTTTGCCGCATTGCCCAGCCTTTGGCTGGCCATGTCGATCTCGGCGCCGGTGACACTACTTTCGTTCGCCGTGCGGTGGTTCCGCGGACGCTGAGCGATCGTTGATGAGCCGAGCCGCATAACGCTGCGACTCCGCAACGCGCTCCACCTCGATCGCGATCGCGTCTATTGCCTGTTCGATCCGATCGAATCGAAGGTCGGGCGGTGTCCCGCCGACGCCAGCGCCCTGATTCTGAATGAGCGATCGACCAATCGGTGACTCAGCCGGAATCGTCGACGCGCGTCCACAGAGTGGACAGCGGTCCTGTTTCGAGGTGTGGCGCCAGACCCAGTACACAACGCCCGGCACGACGAAAAGACAGAGCAGCGTCGCTGTGAGCCAGCCACTTCCTGGCTTCACGCGGTCGACGCGAACGGTCTGATGACCGCAGCTCGTACAGACGTACCCCGGAGGCGCATAGTGCATGGTGAGTGATATGACTACTGCAGAGCGAACGCACCGCGCAACGGGAAACGCACAATCATCGCGGGTCGGGGCAAGCACCGCTCGCACTAGTCTGCCAGCATCTCGACTGCTTCATCGCCCCGCGCGACATCGGCTCGTGGTGCGGCTGTTCCGGCAACGCTGCGCCACCACGGTTCGGGCAGCTCATAACGACTCGGTTCAACGGCTTGGCCAAGTCGTGGCGTGACCAGCGCTAGTCCTGCGCCCGGCGCTTCTTTGAACACGACCTCCGCAGGTTCGTCCCACGGGTGCATGGCCAGATTGAATGTCCCCCAATGGAGGGGGAGGAACGCTCCGCTGCCTAACAACTTCCGGGCTTCAATGGCGTTGCGGGGGCCCAGATGGATGTCGCCCCATGCCGGGTGATGGGCGCCGATCTCCAGCGCGACGATGTCGAAGGGGCCGAAACGCGTGGCGATCTCGGAGAACTCCGGTGTGAGGCCGCTGTCCGCGCCGTAGTAAAACGAGTGACGCGGTCCCTGCAGATGAAAGGATGACCAGAGGGTGGCGTTCCTGTCCTTGAGGCCACGACCTGAAAAGTGCTGGGCCGGAGCGGCGCTGACTCGCACGTCGTTCACACGCGCATCCTCCCACCAGTCAAGTTCGGTGATCCGCGTGGTCGCGATTCCCCAACGCTCCAAATGCGCCCCCACACCTAACGACGTCACAAAAGGCACCGACGCCTTCGCCAGTGCCCGGATCGTTGGAAAATCGAGATGGTCGTAATGATCGTGCGAGACGATGACGGCGTCGAGCGGCGGAAGCTCGTCGAGGCGAACCGGCGGCGGATGAAAGCGCCTGGGGCCCGCGAACGGGAGGGGAGAGGCGCGCTCCCCCCAAACCGGGTCGGTCAGCAACCTAACGCCATCGATCTCGATGAGCAGCGTGGAGTGCCCCAGCCATGTCATGCGCAAACCGCTCTCCGGGCGCCGCGTCCATGTACCGCGCGGATCGACCAACGGAAGTGGCCCGGCCGGAACCCGACGCTCGCCCCCACATAAGAAATCCCGCAGGGATGGCCGCTCGACCGCAGGTTTGAACCCCGGCGCGATGCGCTGCGTGTTGACGAATACGCGCCCGTTGAAGCGCGGCGACGCTTTGATCCGTTCCGCCCGCTCCCCGTTGGCGGTACGACTGCGCGGCGTCACAGTCCGTTGCGCGCGCTGGTGTGCATACTTCCAACCAGCTCTTTGACGAGCTTCGCCGCGACGACTGCCGTTAGGCCGCTCGCGTCGACGGACGGATTGTACTCCACCACGTCGCCGCCGACGAGTGGCCCGGGCACGTTGTGAATCAGTTCAATCACGTCGCGTACGCTGAGGCCACCGGGTTCCGGATGGCCAACACCAGGCGCGAACGCCGGATCGATACCATCCAGATCGATCGACACATAGACCGGCGCGTCGAACGCGGGCCGCGTGCCAAGCTCCCAGGCACGCATGTCGATCACCTCGACCCCGAAGCGCGTCGCTTGCTCACTGAGGTGACCGGTCATCGCGCGAATCCCCACCTGCACGAGCCGATCCGCGAGCTTCTCCTCCATGATCCGGGCAAAGGCGCACGCGTGCGAGTAGCGATTTCCATCGAACGTGTCATACAAGTCAGAATGTGCATCGATCTGCAGCAGCGTTAGGCGACCGTGGTGCCGTCGGATGGCACGCATGATAGGGTACGTGATCGAATGATCGCC
>JBFMFA010000493.1:0-3546 GCA_040753195.1 Gemmatimonadota bacterium
CTGGCCGCGCTCTGCTACGCCGAATTGTCGGCGATGATTCCGCAGGCGGGGTCCGCCTACGCGTATTCGTACGCGACGTTAGGCGAGATCGTCGCCTGGATCATCGGATGGGACCTCATACTCGAGTACGCAGTCGGGAACGTGGCCGTCGCTATCAGCTGGAGTGGCTATTTCAACTCGCTGCTCACGGGAATGGGGATCAACCTGCCGGGGTGGCTTGTGCATGGCTATCGCGAGGTCATGCTCAGTTCCGATCCCGCGCTGCGGGCACTGATAGACACGGCACCGAACATCGCGGGCATTCCAGTCCTGCTCAACGTTCCGGCGTTCGCCATCGTTGCCCTGATCACGAGTCTGCTGGTTATCGGCGTGCGCGAGAGCGCGCGCGTGAACAACGTGCTCGTTGTCCTCAAGCTCGTCGTGCTGGCGATTTTCGTCATCGTCGGCGCTCAATACATCGACACGGCGAACTACCGTCCGTTCGCTCCAAACGGGTTCCAGGGGATCTGGCACGGCGCCGCGATCGTGTTCTTCGCGTACATCGGCTTCGACGCGATTTCCACGGCGGCCGAAGAGGTCAAGAACCCACAACGGAACATGCCGTTAGGCATCCTCCTTGGCCTCGGCATCTGCACCGTCATTTATATCATCGTGGGTGCCGTTGCGACCGGTCTGGTGCCGTATCGCGAATTGCTGGCGAACGATCCGCTGGCCGCCGCGTTCAACAAAGCCGGTCTTGTGCGTTGGTCCTGGGTCATCGCGTTCGGCGCGGTGGTCTCGACGACGGCCGTGCTGCTCGTCTTCCAATACGGGCAGCCGCGCATCTTCATGGCGATGGCACGCGACGGGCTCATGCCGCGTTGGGCCGCGCGCATCCACCCTCGGTTCCGCACGCCGCATCTGATGACGATGACGACCGGCGTGGTTGTCTCGCTGTGGGCACTCATCGGAGACGCGGGCGAAACGTACGACCTGACGAACATCGGCACACTGTTCGCCTTCATGCTGGTGTGCATCGGCGTGTTGGTGCTGCGCGTCATCGAACCGAATCGCCCGCGCCCTTTCCGCATCCCGTTCGTCTGGCCGGTCGCGTTGTTAGGCGCTGGGGGATGCCTGTTTGTCATGCGCGGCTTACCGTCGAGCGCATGGTACCGCTTCGCGATATGGCTCGCGATCGGAATTGGACTCTACTTCTTGTATGGATTCCGACACTCGAAGCTGAGAGCGGCCGAGCGTTCAGTTAGCGGCTCAGAGTGATCGAGTCGTGAGGTCAAGTTAGAAGTTCGGTTAGCGCTGGCGGGCCGGCGAACCGCAACCCAAACCGCGCACCCAACTGAGAACCGGACTTACTCCAGTCTCAACACGCAGAACAGTTAACTGACTTTTTGTACCACCATCAGCGGTTCTTCGCCGATGCCAAGTCTGGCAATCGCGCTCGCAATGCCGGCCGATTCCATCGGTCTGGCATACAAGAAGCCCTGGCCGAGCTGACACCCGAGGTCACGCAGCACGCTGCGCTGCGCGTCGGTTTCGATCCCTTCCGCCACGGTCCGCAGGGCCAGCGAGTCGCCTAACGAGATGATGGTGCGCGCCAGCGCCGCCTGATTACCGCCGCGCACGACGCCTTCCACGAACGACTTGTCGATTTTGAGGATGTCGATGGGGAAGCGCTGCAAATAGCTCAGCGAGGAGTACCCCGTTCCGAAATCGTCGATCGCCAAACGCACGCCAAGCGCCTTCAACTCCTGCAGGCGGCTCGTGGTAGCTTCCGCGTTGTCCAGCAAGGTCCCTTCGGTGATCTCGAGGATCAGCCGGTCGGCCGGGAGCAGCGCGTCGCGCAACGCGCTCCGCACGTCGTCGACGAACTCGGAGTGCAGCAACTGCTTCCCCGCGATGTTGACGGTCACATACGGGGGCCGTGACCCGGTCGGGTTTTTCGGCCAGCGGGCCGCTTCACGCGTCGCTTCGCGCAGCACCCATTTGCCTAACGGGATGATCAGCCCCGTATCCTCTGCGAGCCGAATGAACGACTCCGGCGCAACCAACCCGCGCGTGGGGTGATTCCAGCGCACCAGCGCCTCACAGCCCACGATGCGTCCGGCTTCCAGATCGACGATCGGCTGATACATGAGGCAGAACTCTTCACGTTCAACCGCATCGCGCAGATCGGCTTCCGTCGACAGCCGCGTGAGCAGCGCCGCGTGCATCTCCGGCGCAAAGAGCGTGTAGCGTCCCTTCCCGCGCCCTTTCGCGGCGTACATCGCAACGTCCGCGTTGCGCAACAGTTCATCCGCTCCGTTTCCATCCGACGCTCGCGCGATCCCCATGCTCGCGCTGATCGTCAACAGCTTTTGCTGCAGCTGGAAAGGCGCCGTGAGCGAACTCGTTATGCGGTTGGCGACGACGATCGCGTCTTGATCGTCGCGCACATTCTCCAGCAGCACGGCGAACTCGTCGCCCCCCAAACGTGCGACAGTGTCGCAGCCACGTGTCGCGTTGAGGAGACGCGCGGCGACGGCCTTGAGCAGACGGTCCCCTTCGTCGTGGCCCAGGCTGTCGTTCACGGTCTTGAAATCATCCAGGTCGAGAAAGAGCACGGCCACCCGTTCACAGTGCCGCACCGCGCGCGCGAGCGCATGCTCCACGCGATCCCGGAAGAGGCTGCGATTCGCCAGTTCGGTAAGCGGATCGTGATACGCCTGGTGCGCAAGCTGCGCTTCCAGCCGCTTGCGCTCAGTCACGTCCTGCACGATGGCGATGAGGCGGGTGGCGCCGCCTGCCGCCGCGCGAGACACGGTCAGCGTCCCCCAAGACAGCTGCCCGTCGCGCCTAACGAATCTGAATTCGTTTGTTGCGGATTGGCGCGTCCCCTGCACGACATCGCGCTTGATGTTGCGCGCACTCTCCGCGTCCTCGGCCGGCAAAAACGTCGCGGCCGTGCGGCCACGAATCGCGTCCCCGTCGTAGCCCAGGAACGTGTGCAGCGCTTCGTTCGCCTCCATGATCGTTCCCTGCGCATCCAGCAACGCGATGCCTGCCGCCGAGTGATCGAAAATGGCGCGGAAGCGCGCCTCGGTCGTGCGCAACGCGCCGACAGCGCGTCGCATCGCCTGTTCGACCCACGCGGTCGCATATGTCGCCACCCCTCCCACGATTGTGAGGAGGAGGAGCTTCGCGCCTTCGTCAAAAAGCGACGTGCCGCTGAGGCGCGAGCTTTCGAGCGGCGTCGCCCAGAGCGCGAGGTCTCCAGCCGTCGTGAAGTACGCTCCCACGAAAGCGTACTGCAGCACCGCTGCGGTCGTCGCAATCGCCGCCCCAGTCGGCGACCCCGTGAACGGGCGAGCGGCGAGGATCGCGCAGTAGGCGACCCAAACGGGCGACTTTACTGCCAGATCGGGGTTGCCTGCCAACCCATAGCCGAAGAGGAGCGCGGTTATGGCGGTGATGTCGATGAATGCATTCAGCGTCGACAGGTGGCGCCACGCTGCGCGCTGGCGGTGCACTGTGAAATGCTGTAACGCCGTCCATACAAGCATCGGAACGAGG
>JBFMFA010000494.1:0-3542 GCA_040753195.1 Gemmatimonadota bacterium
ACGCGTTTGCGTTCGGTGTATTCGGAGACGCTCCGTACACCTTTGACGAGGTTGAGCGGTTCAATCGGCTCATCGAAGACGTCAACGCGTCCCAGCTCCGGCTGTTTCTGCACATCGGCGACATCATCGGCGTACCGTGCTCGGACGAGCTGTTGGCTGACCGTCGCGCCACGTTAGGCTCGTTGGCAGCGGCTGTTCTGTACACGCCCGGCGACAACGAGTGGGCGGACTGTGGGCGGGAAGACTCCGGGGGCTACGAATCGCTCGAACGCCTCGAGCAAATTCGCCGGACATACTTCTCCGCGCCGCGGCAGAGCCTCGGCGCACGTCCACTGCCCGTTGAGACACAAAGCGACAGCGCTGGGTGGAGCGAGTTCGTGGAGAACGCGCGGCTGCGGCTCGGCCGGTTCCTCTTTACGACGATTCATGTTGTCGGATCCGGCAACGGCGCACCGCGCTTTGGTGGCGATACTGCGCGTCGGCTCGCCGAGGTGCAGCGTCGCACAGCGGCCGCGTTGCATTGGATCGACGCCGCGTTCGCGGAGGCGCGCAGGGATTCATTGCACGGAATCGTCATCGCGATGCACGCAGATCCCGGCTTCAACGACTCCACGTGGTCATGGCCGGCTTATCGCGAGCTCGTGCAACGTTTAGTGAAGCAGAGCAGCGATTTCACGGGGCAAGTACTGTTCATCCATGGAGATAGCCACGTGTATCGCGTGGATCATCCGTTGCGCCACGCGGAGTCGAAAGCCCCGCTAGCGAACTTCACGCGCTTGGAGACTTACGGCTCACCGTCCATCGGCTGGGTCCGTGTCGTGATCGATTCGGTTGCTGGGCGGGTACTATCGTATGAGCCACGGCTCATGCCCAATCACTGGTGGTAACTACCTAACGAGCCATGTTCCTGACTCTGCTGGTTGTCACGTTCGCCATTGCGGCCGGGGTGTCGTTCACCGTCGCGAAGTTGTTTGACCGGCCATTGCGCCAAATTCTCGGCCGGCTCGTCGCCGAGGATCTCAGCGCCGCCTGGCACCGCTACATCGTTTTTGCGATCTACGTCGTCGGTATCTCGGGCGGCGTGCGTGTCTGGTCGTTGGAGCAGTACATCCTGCCGCGCGATCGCAACGCCCCGCCGCTCGCACTCACCGCCGAGCGCTGGACGCTGGAGGTCTACCGCACAATCATCGGCACGCTGCAGAGCGTCGCCTGGATGTTACTCGTGTTCTTTGTCTTTGCGCTCATCGCGTACGTCGTGCTGCGCGGGTTGGAGATGCGGCAGCGCCGCCGGGAGCAGGAGGAGCCACCGGCGCCGCGGCGGTAACGCCTAACGAGCTGTCAGAGCGACCGCTGAGCCTCTCGAGGATTGCGACGCCTCGTTGCAGCTGATCGATGTCTTCATCCGGAAGCTGCTCCAGGTCACGGGCGAGCTCCGCAACGCGGCGCTGGCGTCCCTCGCGCAGAATGCGTTCACCTTTCGCCGTAGCCCGGATCCAGCTGACTCGAGCGTCGTTTGCATCGCGTTCGCGCTTCACCAAGCCATCGCTTTCGAGCCCGACGACGAGGCGCGTCATGGTGGGAAAGCGCACCTGTTCCGCTCTTGCCAGATGACCGATGGTGACAGGTCCGCCGAACACGACAACCGAAAGCGCGGACATACGCGCGGCGGACAAGCCGCTTGCCTCGTCCTGCTTGCGCAAGCGTCGCAGGAGATGAATCGCGGCCGAGTGTACGCGATCTGCCAGGGCCGCGCGATCGGCAGCGCTCATTTGGGGGTCTTGACGGCTGATAGTTGCATGAGCTAAATATCTACTTAGCGATGCTAAGTATACCTCGATGCAGCGATTGAAACAAGGAGATCTCATGGTGACCGTCGCGCAGGACCTTTCGCAGAGCAGCGTTGGCCAGATTCTTATCCCGGTGACTGACCTCGACACCGCGATTCCGTATTATCGCGATGTATTGGGGCTGCAGTTTCTCTTTTCCGCGCCGCCGCAAATGAGCTTTTTCCAGTGCGGGAACGTGCGTCTGCTGGTCGGAGTCCCTGAGGCCGGGAATGCAGCGCAGCGCGGTTCCATGATCTATTTCAAGGTGGCGGACATTCAGGGCGTGCATGCGCAGCTCGCCTCGCGTGGCGCGACCTTCGTGGCTCCGCCACACGTGGTGCATCGCGCCGCCACATATGAGTTGTGGCTCGCCGAATTCAAGGACCCGGACGGCAACCCACTGGCGCTCATGTCCGAAGTAACGAAGCCAGCCTAACAAGCGATGCTGCAGTCTCTCGTTCTGGTAAGTATCGTCGTGCGCGATTACGACGAGGCGATCGCGTACTACACGAAGGTGCTCGGCTTTCGACTCGTCGAGGACAGTGACCGCGGAAGTGGAAAGCGCTGGGTCGTGGTCAGACCAGGCGTCGGCGGCTGCGGCCTATTACTGGCACGCGCGGCAAACGCCGATCAGGAGCGCGCCGTCGGCAATCAAACAGGAGGGCGGGTCTTTCTGTTTCTGCACACCGATGACTTCTCTCGCGACTACGCGGCGTTCAAGGAGCGCGGCGTCTCCTTCACCGAGGAGCCGCGGGAGGAGTCATACGGTCGTGTCGTGGTGTTCACGGATCTGTACGGAAACAAGTGGGACCTCATCGAGCCTGCCTAACGCTTAAGGGCTGCGTGCTACTGGAGGAGCGTCTCGAGGCGAGCTCGGTAGCGGCGGCTCGTATGGAGTTTGGTGCCGTCGCGCAGGAGCACGACATACTCACCGCCGAACCACGGCTGAATCTCCTTTATACGATTCACATTAACGATGGACGAGCGGTGGATGCGCAGGAACTCGTTCGCCGTGAGCGACTCCTCCATGCTCTGCAGCGTCTGCCTGACGAGGTGCGTTTCGCCGCGCGCGTGCACGCGCACGTAGTTGTCGGCCGCTTCGAGCCAGTCGATTTCGTCGACAGGAAGAAAGGAGATGCTCCCGCCGGAACGAATGGCGATCCGGGAGCGTCGCGGTCGATCGCGCTCGATGTCGCCGAGTAGCGCAAGGAGACGGGCGTTGGCGTCGCCGGAACGTTCGCTGCGAATATTCTTCGCCGCGCGTTCGAATGCCGAATAGAAGCGGTCGGGGTCGAAGGGTTTGAGCAGGTAGTCCTGCGCGTGGACCTCAAACGCTCGCACGGCATACTCATCATAGGCGGTCACAAAGATCACCGCGGGAACGGCGGTCGGCGGTAGCGCGGCGAGCACACCAAAGCCATCGAGTTCGGGCATCTGTACGTCGAGAAACACGAGATCCGGTTTGAGTTCTTCGATGGCGGCGATCGCAGTGCGACCGGTGTCGCTTTCGCCCACGACCTGGGCGTCGGGGAGCGCGCGCAAGAGCGCGACAATACGTTCGCGGCCGAGGGGTTCGTCGTCTACCACCAAACAACGGATCATCATGGCGCGGCCATGGCGAGCGCGTCGGGCTTGCGGCGATACGGCAAACGCAAGCGTGTTTCGAAGCCGCCAGGGACGTTCACGAGCGAGACATCCTGATCGTCGCCGTACAAT
>JBFMFA010000495.1:0-3515 GCA_040753195.1 Gemmatimonadota bacterium
GCAAAGAAGAACCGGGCTTCCCGCGCCGCGTTTTCGTCCGAATCCGACGCGTGAATCGCATTTCGCTCTTTGGACTCGGCGAACAGTTTGCGAACGGTTCCAGCCGCGGCCTCCGCAGGATCGGTCGCGCCGATTACGCGACGGAGCTCGGCGACGGCGTCGGCACGTTCGAGGATCATCGGCATGCATGGTCCCGACGTCATGAACGAGACGAGGGACTTGTAGAACGGGCGTTCGCGATGGACCGCGTAGAACTCCTCGGCCTGTCGCGTCGTGAGGTGCATAACGCGCGCTGCGCGGACTTTAAAGCCAGCACCTTCGAGGTGCGCGATGATCTTACCGGCTTTCCCGGCGCCAAAGGCGTCGGGCTTAATGATGGTCAGGGTCGAGTTGGAAGGCATTTCGGAGGGCAAAGGTTGTTGATGGACAACCTAACTAGGCGTAAGGCGTGAGGCGTAAGTTCGAACACAGCCCCTTACGCCTTACACCTTACGCCTTCTTTTAGCGGCCCAACGCATGCCAATCAGCCAGCGCCTTCGCTTCTATTTCTTGTGTGATCGCAAACCGCGGATTCGCCGTTCTCGCTGGTGGCGCTGAATTCCACCACGCCAACGTATCGCGAACCGTCGTCGCCAATGGCCTGAACGTTAGGCCGGCGGCGACCGCCTTGTCGTTCTTGGTTGACGTGTGCCCGTAGTTATTCCCTTTCAGCATGACCCAGGGAACGGAATACGTGACCTTGTGCGCTTCGAGGAAATCATAGTCCTCGATCCACGTGAGCTTGGCCGACGAGTTGAGCGCGGCGATCGCACCTTCCAGGAAGCCGGAGATCGTTAGGGAATTCCGCGGTCCTGCGACGTTGTACACACCGCCGCGTTTGTCCTCTACGAGCTTGACCATGAACTCGACCAGGTCGCGGACGTCAATGATCTGGACGGGGTCGTCTTTCTTTCCGGGCGCGAGCGTTTCGCCTCCCTTCGCCAGACGCTGCGGCCAATACGGAAAGCGATCACTATTGTCGCCGGGGCCGACGATATACGTCGGGCGCACGACGATGCCGCGATCACCGAAGGCCTCGCGCGTTAGGCGCTCACAATTCGCCTTGCGGACGCCGTAGCTCTCGGAGCCATCGTTCGCATCCTGCTGTGTGAGGCGTACCGGTTCGGTCTCATCCAACCCACGCTTCAAATACGGATAAAAGACGCCCGTGGACGATGTGAAGAGGTATTGCCCCACGGAGTCCTTCAGAAGTGCAGTAGACTGACGCACCCATTCAGGGTCCGTCGCCGAGTCATCGATCACCGCATCCCATCGCTTGCCTTCCAGCGCGCCGAGCTGTCCGTTGCGGTCTCCGATGAGCCGTACAACCTCACTCGGGAGATCGGCGTCGCGCCGACCGCGCGTGAAGATCGTGACCTTGTGACCGCGCGACACTGCGTGGCGCACCAGATGCGGTCCGATATACCCGGTGCCCCCAAGCACCAGGATGCTCATCGGTGCCGCTTGTAGCGGCGGCAGCCGCAGCGGCATACCTAACGCCAACCGCGCACCGCCGATTGCGGCCACACCTTTCACAAAGTCACGTCTCGTTGTCATGCAGAGCTCCTAACGGCCTAACGCTTTTTTGATGAGGGGAACGAAATCGACCGGACGTTTGGCCACCGCGACGCCCGCTTCTTCGAACGCCGCGATCTTCTCCGCCGCGGTACCCGACGAGCCGGAGATGATGGCTCCAGCATGCCCCATGCGGCGTCCCGGCGGAGCCGTTTGTCCGGCGATGAAGCCTACCACGGGCTTCTTCATGTTCGCTTGTACAAACTTGGCCGCGTCCTGCTCGTCCGTTCCGCCAATTTCACCCATGAGACATACCGCTTTAGTCCCCGGATCTGCCTCAAAGGCTGCCAGGCAATCGATAAAGTTCGTGCCGTTGATCGGATCGCCGCCGATGCCGACGCATGTCGACTGTCCAATCCTGGCGCGCGTGAGCTGATAGACGATTTCGTACGTCAACGTCCCGGAGCGGCTCACGACGCCGACGTCCCCCGGGGCGCAGATCCGACCCGGGATGATCCCGATCTTCGTTTCGCCGGGCGTGATCAAGCCGGGACAGTTCGGTCCAATCAACCGCGCGCCGCGGTCCATGACGTACGGATAGACTTTCGTCATGTCCAGAACGGGTACGCCTTCGGTAATCGCCACGATCAGCCTAACGCCCGCATCGGCCGCTTCCATGATGGCGTCGGCAGCGAACATGGGCGGCACGTAAATCACCGACGCGTCGGCGCCGGTCGCGGCGATCGCATCAGCGACCGTGTTGAAGATCGGCACGCTGCCGTCGAACTTCTGCCCCCCCTTGCCAGGCGTCACACCACCCACGACGCGTGTTCCATACTCCATCATCTGCTTGGTGTGGAACGAGCCGTCGCGTCCGGTGATTCCCTGCACCAGAAGTTTTGTCTTTTTGTCGGCGAAGATGCTCACGCGGCCTTCCCTCCGGTCGCCAGCTCGACCGCGCGCTGCACCGCTTCGTCCATGTCGCTGGACGCCGAGTAGCCGTTGTCCTTCAGGATCTTGAGCGCCAGCTCTTCGTTGGTGCCCGTTAGGCGAATCACAATCGGGACCTTGAGCGGAGTGTCCTTCGTCGCCGCGACGATGCCGTTGGCGACGTCGTCGGTCCGGGTGATCCCGCCGAAGATGTTGAAGAGGATCGCTTTCACGTTAGCGTCTGCCGTGATGATCTTGAGGGCGTTGATGACCTTCTCCGGACTCGACGATCCCCCGATGTCGAGGAAGTTCGCTGGTTCGCCGCCGTAGTACTTCACCAGATCCATCGTCGCCATGGCGAGACCCGCGCCGTTCACACAACAACCGACGTTGCCGTCCAGCTTGATGAACGTGAGGTTGGCATTCCGCGCCGCAATTTCACTCGGTTCTTCGGCGCTTTCGTCCCGCAAGCCGGCCAGTCCCGGCCGACGATCCAGCTCGTTGTCGTCGATCGACATCTTCGCGTCGAGCGCGATCACATCACCGTTAGGTGTTACGATGAGTGGATTGATCTCCGCCAGCGAGCAGCCGCTCTGAATGAACGCGATGTACAGCTGCTGCATGATGCGCGCGGCAGCGCGCACCTTGTTCAAATCGTCGTACAGAAAGAAGCCGAGCCGCATCGCCTGGAACGGCATCAAACCGAAACGTGTGTCGACGGGCATCTTGAGGATCTTTTCGGGCGTCTGGGCCGCAACCTCTTCGATGTCGATGCCGCCGGCGGGACTGACCATGAAGACCGGTTTCTTGCTCGCGCGGTCGAGAATTACACCCACGTACGCTTCGCTCGCGATGTCGGCGGCTTCGGTAACGAGCACCTTCAGCACCGTTAGGCCCTTGATCTTCATTCCCAATATTGCGGCAGCCTTTTCTTTCGCTTCCGCCGGTGTTTTGGCGAGCTTCACACCCCCCGCCTTCCCCCGGCCACCGGCATGCACCTGAGCCTTTACCACAACGGGTTTGCCGATCTT
>JBFMFA010000496.1:0-3512 GCA_040753195.1 Gemmatimonadota bacterium
GAGGAGAATGGGCCGGCCGCCGTCGGCGATGAGCGCATCGACAGCAGCCTCGATGCGCGGGAAGGCACTGGCATCGTCGAAAAGCGTGACATCGCCGGCGTCGCGCATCGCGTCGGGCACGCTCAAATCGACGAGCTGCTCGGTCCACGAATTCCCGGCCGGGGATCGCAGCGCGGCGCGAATTTTCGGCGGCGCGGCTGCGGCTCCTCGCAGGAAGGATGAGGCGGCGTCGTACGGTATGCCCAGCAGCGTCGGTATGCTCACGATGACTAACTTAGCGCACGTATGCGCGAAGACCGGCGCGGAGAGCCGCGCCGGTCCGTAACGCAAACACGTCGTACTCAGTTCAGCGGGAAGGGCTTGCGCAACGACACATCACGGTCCTTTGCCCACAACGCGATCTTTCGACCGAGCGTAAGGCCTGCTTCGCCGTCAAAGCGATAGTGGATGGCGCCGTATACGCGCGAGAGCGCTGCCTGATCAGCGAGTCCTGCCAGGCGCGCACGTTCAGCCGGAAACTCCAGACCAAGAATGACCGCCGAGCTTCCAGAAACCGTCGCATGATTCGATGGATACGACGGGAAGTTAGGCAGGCCGATTGGCAGCGTGATCGCGGGGTCGGCCATCGTGGGGCGCAGCAGCCAGTAGGTGTATTTCGCTTCGTGTGACGCAACCAGGCCGTCATACGCGACCATGTGCATCAGTGCAAAGAGATGCGCCGCTCGCCGTTCATTGAGGCCGTTTGCGATTATGAGCCGCGCCGCCTCTTCGTTCCAGTACCCCATGGGCGTGTACGTGCCGTTAGGCAGGTTCCAGAACTTCGCGATCGAATCCTGCTGCTGCGTGCGCGTGTTTGAAATCTGACGCACCTCGGCAAGCCCGGCCTGAAATGCGGGGGATCCGAACGCGGGGTGCGGGATGGGACGGAACTGGTTCTGCGTGCGGAGGAAGTACGTTTTGGCCTGGCCAAGGGTCGCCCCGACCGGCGGCGTCGCGCTGAACCAGATGCCGGGGCCAGTCGGTATGGTGCCCGTGAACGGCGCAAAAAAGCGGTCGGTTTGCGCGAAGGTCACGGCGCGATTGGCCGCCGCGCGTCCCAGGTTTGCTCCCTCGTTAGGATCGTCGCTTCCAGTCGTCGCCAGGTATTGCTGCAGCTGTGCTTCCAGCGCCGTCTGCTCGGCGGGGAACAGATACGACAGCGCCACGACCGATGCTGCGCTGATCGCGGCATGGACGCCGCGGTCCTGCACGGCCGCTGCCGCGTTATGCTGCGATACGCCGACGAGCGCGTAGCCACGAATGGCGAACAGCGCGTTGTTGGCGTACTTGATCACGAGACTGCGAGCCACACTGTTCCAGTAAACGGCGGCATTGTTCAGCGACGCTGCCTCGATGTTTGCTGGAGTGGTCGGGGGAACGAGTTCTGTGGGCGCTTGGGTGTCGCTACATGCAGCAAGGCAAAGCGCCAGTGAGACTGGGATAGCAAGTGCGCGCATCGATAGCCTCCGAAAGGCCAAAAGGGACTGATCTGCGACCGGTGCAACCGGTCCTGTCACGCGCGCTCTACGGAAAACCCCGCGAAACCCCATCATCTTCATCGCAGCGTGTTGCGGGGGAGGAATCACTGAGACCAACTTTTGCCATGTCGAGTCGATCGTTATGCCCCCTTTGGACGCATCTGAACTCCCCGCTGGTGGCCGCTCCGACCACCGGGCGGTCGACGCGCTGTTCACGCGGGTGTATGCGGAACTCAAAGGCCTGGCGCACCGCGTTCGCAGCGGGCGTGGTTCGGGATTGACACTGGATACGACCGCGCTGGTGCACGAAGCCTACATCAAGTTGGCGAGCTCAGGCGATGCGCCTTGGAGCAACGAGTCGCACTTTTTCGCGGTGGCCGCTCGCGCAATGCGTCAGGTGCTCGTTGATGTCGCTCGCCAGCGGCTCGCGCAGAAACGCGGCGGCGCCGAGCCGCTCGTGTTGACGTACGATGACGCGTTGCACGGCGCGCCCGTTAGGCCGGATGAGCTCATCGCCCTCGACGACGCGCTTGAGCGTCTGGCCGCATTCGACCAGCGTCGGGCGCAGGTTGTAGAGCATCGTGTCTTTGGAGGGCTGTCGACGCCGGAGACGGCGCGCTTGTTAGGCATGTCCACGGCGACAGTCGAACGCGACTGGCGTGCGGCGCGCGCCTGGCTGACGGCCCAATTGACTCCAGGAGCGGCGGCGGTCGAGTGAAACGCGAGCGGTGGGATGTGGTTGTTTCGCTGTTCGAAGAGGCGCTCGCGGTGAAACCGCCCGAACGGCGCGCATTCGTCGAAACCGCTGCCCGCGGAGACGCGGCGTTGCGCGACGAGGTACTGGCGCTACTCGCGGCCGACGAGTCCGTGCATCCGCTATTCAGCATGTCGCCGGCGGGCCTGGCGGCCGCTGTGCAGGTCCCTGCGAATACGTCCTATGCCGGTCGCCAGATCGGCGCGTACAAGCTGATTCGGGAAATCGGGCGCGGCGGCATGGCGACTGTGTATCACGCGGAGGATACCAAACACCGGCGTGCGGTCGCGCTCAAACTGCTGGACGCCGGCGCGTCCACCGCGTTAGGCGGCGAACGCTTCCGGCGCGAGATCGACGTGCTCGCGCGGTTGCAGCATCACAATATCCTCCCGCTCTTCGATTCCGGCGAAGCCGAAGGACTTCTGTATTACGTGATGCCGCTCGTAGGCGGCGGTACGCTGCGTGAACGTATCGCGCGCGAGGGTCCGCTTGCGATCGACGACGTCAGACGCATCACGAGCCAGATTGCCGCGGGGCTGGAGTACGCGCACAAGCATCACGTCATCCATCGTGACGTAAAGCCCGCCAACGTGCTGCTCGACGACGATCATGCTTCCATCGGGGACTTCGGCATCGCCCAGGGTACTGCGCCCGTGGACGGCGGGCGCCTAACGCTGACTGGCGTCTTCGTCGGGACACCGGCGTATATGAGCCCCGAGCACGTAGCCGGCGGAGGGCAGCTCGATGCTCGCAGCGACGTTTATTCGCTCGCGTGTGTCGTCTTCGAGATGCTCACCGGTAAGCCACCGTTCCAGGGCACGTCGCCGTCCGCGCTCCTGGGGAAACATCTGCACGACACGGCGCCGTCGGCGCGCACGGGGCGTCCCGAGTTGCCCACAGCGGTCGCGAGCGTGCTCCAGCGGGCTCTCGAGAAAGACCCCAACGCGCGTTATGCGTCGGCGCGCGAGTTCGCCCGGGCTTTTGAAAACGCCTTCGAACAGGCGCGCACGCTCCCTTCCGCTGTGACGATCGGGACACGTCGCTGGGTGGTCATAGCCGCTGTCGCGGCGCTTGTGGCCGTTGCTGGCGCCCTGCTCTGGAACGCGACGCGCGAGATGCCTTCGATCGCCGTGCTTCCCTTCGTGAACATGAGCGGGGACCAAGCGAATGATTACTTCAGCGACGGTGTTACCGAGGAGTTGACGAGCGCCCTTGCGCAGCTCGGCCGCGTGCGCGTGACG
>JBFMFA010000497.1:0-3509 GCA_040753195.1 Gemmatimonadota bacterium
CACCTGCAGGTTGCCGTACATGCGGTTGGCGGCAGCGTCCTTGGCGCCCTTCACGTCTTCGGCGCGATACACCTCGTCGGCGATGAAGACATAGTTCTTGTGGCGCCACGCCGTGTGCGTTCCACGCGTGTGTCCCGCACCGCTGACGATCTCCACTTCACGATACATCTCGTTGAGATCGTATTTGTATTGCGACACGAAGACGGGATTGCTCGGGGTGCCGCCTTTGATTCCGTTGCCGACGTCGAGGATGATGAGGCCGTCGTTCCACCAGCTGCCGTACAACAAACCGTCCTGGACGTCGATGTCATGGATGTAGCGTCCTTCACTGGCCCGCTGCGGCGCCCACACCGCCACTTGCTTCGGCTTCGCCGGATCGTTGATATCGATCACGTGCATCGCACCGGTGCCATCATTCGTTAGGTAGATGTGCGTCCCGTGGCGCGGATGCGTGTAGACGAACGCCGAGTGTACGCCCGCGGTCACCCCTTCCGTGAATTCGCTGGCGAGTTTGGGGTGCAGCGGATCTTCCAGGGTGTAGATCACGATGCCGTTTTTGCGGTCGGCGGCGCCTTCGCGCGTGGCGACGAGGACCTTCCCGGCCGCGTCGGTCATCACGTCGTTCACGAGGCGCGTGTTCATCATGACCGAGTCGACGATCGCCGGTTGCGCCGGATTGCTGATGTCGATCGTATAGAACCGGTCGCCGCCGCCATGCGTACCGAGGTACAGCACGCGGCCGTTGGGATGAATCCAGACTTCGGCCGTCGTGAAGGCGGTGCGCGGCAGGCGACTCACGACGGACACGGGGCGCCTAACGTCGCGATCCTCGAGTGTAACGACGGCGTCTACCGAACGAGCGCCTAACGACGCCGTAATCGTGTACCGCCCCGTAGTGTAGCCGACGAAAGCGCCGTCCGACTCGACCAATCCCTCGCCACCGGTCATCGACCAGCGCGGCGTGAGCCCGGTGATCGTCTGGCCTGTGGCTGTTTTGGCGCTCAGCTCGAAGCGAAGGACGTCGCCCTGGCGCGCACGCGTCGTGGCGGGGGACAGCGCCAGAGAGGTGATGTTGTTAGGCACGACCTGCACCGCCAGCGTTGCAACCGCTTTCCCAGCGGCGACACTGATCGTCGCGCGCCCGGCGGCGAGCGCTGTCAACGAGCCGTCCGAACCGACCCGCACAGTGCGAGGCGCCGATGACGTGAACGTGTAGTCATCGTTCTTGCGCTCGTCGTTCTGCGCTGACCACGATTTGGCGCTCAGCACCAGACGCTGACCGACAACGAGTTTTGTCGGCCGCGGCGTGACTTCAACGCGTGCCGCCGGACCCGGCAAAATGCGCACGTCGAAGCGCTCGACTTTGGGACGCTGACCGGGGACGACGACGGTCGCGGCAACGGCGATCACTCCGGTTGACCCGGTGACCAGCACGCCCGCTGTGTCGATGTCGCCACCTTCACCGCGGACCATACTGAAGCGAACGCGCGCTCCCGGGACTGGCGCCCCCGTCGCGTCGAACGCCTGACCAGTGAATCGGACAGTGTCCCCGGCGCTCACTTGTCGCGTCGCTGGAGTGACCGCGATGCGCGCGACGGTGCTGGGCGCTTGGGCGTGAGCGACGGCCGAGGTCGCGGTAAGGAAGACAACGATTGGAATGCGCATGATTGGCGGGGTCTTGGCGGGCTCGCTTGGCGGGGTCGGATCTTGAAATACAACACCTAATCAATGCGGGGCGTGCCAAATTGCACAGCGTGTTTTTGGCCCACCCCGCAATAATCAGGTGTCGTATTTCAAGATCCGACCACCCCAGGTCCAGGTCTCGCCCACGCCGTTAGGCAGCCCTTCGCGTCACGAGTAGTCGGTACGTCACCCATCAGGGCGGCCCCGACACCGGATCGGGACGTGGTCGTGACGTCGCTGATCGTGAATGGCGAGGATCTCGCTGCGCAGGGGACGAACCTGAGTTTTCATTTCAGTGCCGACGGCGAATACTCGTTCCTGGCGCAGAACGATCTGCTGGGGCTTTGTGACGGAAGGCCAACCTGCAGCGATTGGGGCGAATTCAACGCGTCTGCAACGCAGATCACGTTCGATCCGGGGCCGGGCTCAGAGAAGTGCAGCTATTCGATCAACGGCAGTGTGATGACGATGAGCGGTACCTTCGGCGGCAAGACGTTCACGGCCACGCTCGCGCACCACTAGGTCGCCACAGTCTTGCGCTCTCGCGCGGTTGTCGCCGCTGACGACGCGCGAGAGCTTTCGAGGATGACTTGGACTCGCTTGGCTTTCGCACTGGCAGGGCGCGCGATCGTCGATCCGTCGCTAGCGCGCGCCCTGCTCGTGGTTTCATGGCGTTTCCGTGATCGTGCGTGGTATCGCAAGGCGCCGTTCCTTCCGGTTCCCGCGCGTTCGTATACGCGATGGCGCATGCACACGGCGTACGGCGATCCGGACACGGTGCCAACCGTGGAAGAAGCGATCCGCTACGTCCGCTGGGCCTCTGGCCGGTGACGGCTACGGTGGCTGAAGGTCTCGCTGAGCGACTCAAGGCCCAGGCGTACGGGGTCGGTTTCGATCTCGCCGGAGTCGTTAGGCTGGGACCTAGCGCCACGTTTGACCGATACCAGGCGTGGATTGCGGCGGGACACGAAGGGACGATGGCCTACATGGCGCGCGGCGCCGCAGGCCGCGCCGATCCGCGGCTGCATCTACCGCAGGCGCGTTCTGCCCTTGTGGTCGCGATGAATTACGGGGGCACGCACCGCCACGGTCCGATCGCTCGTTATGCACGTGGCGATGACTATCACGACGTGCTCCTTGGCAAACTTCGGCGGCTCGAGCAGTGGCTGGCCGCGGAAGTCCACGGAGAGGTCTGGTCGCACGTCTACGTCGATACGGGACCCTTTCTCGAACGCGACCTCGCGCGTCAGGCGGGACTCGGCTGGTTCGGCAAGAATACGATGCTGATCCATCCGAAGCTGGGCTCGTTCCTTTTGTTAGGTACGCTCTTTACGTCGTTGGAGTTGGAGGCGGACCACCCGTTTCAGGAGGATCGCTGCGGCTCCTGCACGCGCTGCCTGGACGCATGTCCGACCGGAGCGTTCGTGGGCGCGCACGAGCTGGACGCGCGGCGCTGCATTTCGTACCTAACGATTGAATTGCGCGGTTCCATTCCGCGGGAGCTGCGACCCGCGATGGGCTCGCTCGTCTTCGGTTGCGACATATGCCAGGATGTCTGTCCCTGGAATGTGAAGTTCTCGCACGCCGTGACGGAACCGGCCCTGACACCGCGCGCTGAAAACGAAGCGCCTGACCTCGCCGAGCTGCTCGGCCTGAGTGACGAAGCGTTTCGCGCGCGGTTCCGCCAGTCGGCGGTGCGGCGCGCGAAGCGGTCGGGATTGGCGCGCAATGCAGCTGTAGCGTTAGGCAACCGCGCCGACCCGCGCGATGTTGCCGCGCTCCGCGAGGCGCTCGCGCACGATCCCAATTCCGCCGTGCGGGCTCAC
>JBFMFA010000498.1:0-3502 GCA_040753195.1 Gemmatimonadota bacterium
GAATGACGGCCGCGTCGCGTACACGCGCTACTCACGCAACCGCTGGTCCGCGGCAGGGTCGCCTAACGCGACAGACTGGCTCGCCGTCGATTTCAGAACCGCACGCAAGGTCTCTCGCGTGGATCTTCACTTCGTTGACTCGGAACGCGGCCTCGCGGCGCCGACCAAGTACACCGTGCAGATCTGGGACGGCCAATCATGGATCGACGCGCGGGTCCGTCGTGTTACGCCAGAAAGTCCGCAGGGCTGGGCGCAGAATAGCGTGTGGATCGAGGCCGTGGAGACGTCGCGCGTCCGCGTGGTGTTGGAGCATGCGCGGCCTAACGCGACGGCGGTGAGCGAGATCGTCATCCTGGAGGACGACCGATGAAAGCGGATGGACCATGGCGATTCGGAGCGATAGCAATCAGTGCACTGGTGCTCGGGGCCTGTATGGGCGCTGAACGCGAGGCCACGGGTGGCCTCGATCGCTTGCCCTTCGGCTCCACCCCCGACGGGCAATCGGTCGAGCTGATCTCGCTCACCAACCCACGGGGGATGGAGCTTCGCGCGATGACCTTCGGCGCGACGATCACCCACCTGCGCGTGCCGGATCGATCCGGCGCGCTGGGTGACGTCGTCCTCGGATACGATTCCCTGGCCGGATATCTCACCGCGTCACCGTATTTCGGCGCCGTCGTGGGCCGCTACGGGAACCGCATCGCCAAAGGGAAGTTTTCGTTAGGCGGCACGGTCTACTCGTTGGCGATCAACAACGGCCCCAATCACCTGCACGGCGGCGTGAAAGGGTTCGACAAAGTCGTTTGGCAGGCGGAGACGTTCGAGCGCGCCGGTGCGCGCGGCGTGACGTTCCGCTACGTGAGCGCAGATGGCGAAGAGGGATACCCCGGGACGCTGAGCGCAGCCGTGACGTACACACTCACAGACTCGAATGAAGTCGACATCACATACGAGGCGACGAGCGACAAGGCGACGCCGATCAACCTCACGCAGCACAGCTACTTCAACCTCGCCGGCACAGGCGACATCCTGAGCCACGAGCTGACGCTGAATGCTGATCACTTCACTCCAGTAGACTCCACGCTCATTCCAACCGGTGAGCTTGCGCCCGTCGCCGGCACCCCGTTCGACTTCACCAGCGCACACACGATCGGCGAGCGCATCGGGGCGGCACACGAGCAAATACGTTTTGGCGGCGGTTACGACCATAACTTCGTCGTTCGGCGCTCGGATACTTCGCTTGTCCTCGCCGCGCGGCTGCGCGACCCCGCCAGCGGGCGTATCCTTGAAGTCCGCACGACCGAACCGGGCGTTCAGTTTTACTCCGGCAACTTCCTGGATGGGTCGATCACCGGAAAGGGTGGCGCCGTTTATCGCCACCGCACGGGGCTCTGCCTCGAAACCCAACATTTCCCGGATTCGCCTAACCAGCCGACATTCCCGAGCACCATCCTCCAACCGGGCGAGACGTACCGGTCACGCACCATGTGGACGTTCAGCGTGGATCCGACCGCATGACCGTCAGGGTCTCTGCGTTAGGTACGTGCGTCCTGCTCGCCGCCGCCCCGGTGGGAGCGCAAGGGCCGCGTGGCATTCCGCGCTTCCAACTCCCCACCTCGCCCGTCGCTATTCAAGGCATCGCACGATCCGGAGCGTACATTGGCGAAGTGGGTCGCCGCGCTGCCCTGTTCGGCGATGAGACCGGCAGCTTCGAGGCGTGGACGTGGCCCGTGAAGCTCGTGCGCGACCTCTCCCTCGCGTTCCGCATCCCCGAATACGACGAGCCCATCGAAGCACGCACGATCGCGCAGCGCGTCGTGATTCAGCCCGCGTTCAAGACGATCATCTACTCGCACGCAACCTTCACGGTGCGCGCGCACGTCTTCACGCCACTGGAAGAACCCGGGGCGCTTATCCTCCTCGACGTGGAGAGTGTGCGACCACTGGAAGTTCTCGTTAGGATGCATGCCGATTTCAACCTCCAGTGGCCAGGCGGCTTCGGCGGGCAGAATATCTCATGGAATGCCGTACGCCGTGGCTTTCAACTCGTACAAGGCGGTGGCGGCACAATCAGCGGCGTCGTTATGTCGCCCGCGGCGACCGCCGGAACCCAACATGCAGCGCACGACGCCCCTGCCTTCGGCTCGCAGTTCCGCATGGCGATCGATACCGCCCTCGCGCGCACACATTTTCTCCCGGTGGTCATCGCTGGTGGCGTTATGCGCAGGGACTCGTCGTGGGCCGTCGCCGAGCGTCTGGTGATGAATGCGAAGCGCTTGATGGAAGAAAAGGCCGCGTACTACGACAAAGTGCGCACGTCGCAGCTGTCTATCGTGACGCCAGATGCAGGGCTGAACGCAGCGTTCGAATGGGCCAAGGTGAGCCTCGATAGGCAGCGCGTATGCAACCCGGATCTTGGCTGCGGCCTCGTGGCGGGATACGGCAAGGCGGGCACAGGCAACTTCCGCCCCGGCTTCGGATGGTACTTTGGCGGCGACGCGGCCATCAACACGTTCGCCATGGACGCACTTGGCCAGTTCGACCTCGTTAGGGAAGGCCTAACGTTTCTCGCCGGTTTCCAGCGCGCCGACGGCAAAATCCCGCACGAGATCTCCCACTCCGCCAAGCGGCTCGCCCTCTCCTGGTTCACGGACTACCCGTACACGTGGTACCATGGCGACACGACGCCGTACTGGATTCTCGCTGCCGTGGAGTACTGGCGCGCGTCAGGTGATGAGGCGTGGATCAACGCGACGTGGCCGAAGCTGCGTCTCGCGTACGAATGGTCTCGTCGCACCGACTCCGACGGCGATGGCCTCATGGAGAACCCGCTCGCCGGCGCTGGTGCGATTGAGGTCGGCAACCTGCAGGACGCGCTGCATACCGACATCTACCTCGCTGGCGTTTGGGTGTCAGCGCTCGATGGTCTGCGTGATCTCGCACTGGCACGGCGCGACTCCGTGCTCGCGAGTGAGATCGCCGCCCTGCATACGCGCGCACAACGCTCAGTGGAAGAGCGCTTCTGGATGCCGGCGACCTCTCGTTATGCATTTGCGCTGTTGAAGGATTCAGCAGGACGCAGCGTGCTAAACGACGCGCTCACCGCATGGCCCGCCACGGCGATTTCATTCGGTCAGATGGACATGGAGCGGGCCAGCCGGACGATGGCGCAGGTTGCCGGCGCCGCCATGACTACTGATTGGGGCGTGCGCACGCTCGATCAACGGCACCGTTTCTACGATCCCCTTCATTACAACAATGGCGCGGTGTGGCCCTTTGTCACCGGATTCGCGTCATGGGCACATTATCGCGCGCGCCGCGGCTGGGCTGGTTACGACTTGTTACGCGACATCGCACAAACGGGGAGCGACTTTGCGCGTGGCGTGCAGCCGGAGTTGATGTCCGGCGCGTTCTACCGGCCGCTGGACACCGCCATGCCCGATCAGTTCTTCTCGACCTCGATGATCGTCTCGTCGGTGGTGCGCGGCATGCTCGGCTGGCG
>JBFMFA010000499.1:0-1381 GCA_040753195.1 Gemmatimonadota bacterium
GCGATGGGTCGACCGCCGAGAGGGAAGGCCGTTCTACGCGTTCGTGAACTACTTCGACGCGCACGCCCCGTACTTTGCGCCCAAACCTTTCGATGTTGCGTTCTCCAAAACGCCGTCCCGATACTGGATCGACGAACCGCGGCCGACTGATCCCAAGATCCTGCGCGAGCTCGAGACAGCGTACGAATCGTCGATTCTGTATCTCGACCACGAGCTCAAGCAGCTGCTGGCCGCACTGCGGCAGCGCGGCGTCCTTGACAACACGCTGGTCATCCTGACATCGGATCACGGTGAGCAGTTCGGCGACCACGACGTCCGCTACCTTGGCCACGAGCGCAGTTTGTACGCGACGGCGTTGCGCGTACCGCTCGTTATGGTGTATCCACCGCGCGTTCCGGCTGCCGTACGTCGCGGCGAAGTCGTGAGTATCAGAGATGTTCCGGCGACGGTGATGGATGTCCTCCAGTTATCTCAAGAAGATCAGTTTCCGGGGACGTCGCTGCTGCGCTATGCGACGGGCATCGCCACAGAAGCCGAAGCTGCCGAGCCGCGGCTTGCGATCCTCAGACCTAACAAGTTTTTCCCGAAAGACTACCTGAATTGGGCGAAGGAGAACTCGCACATCTTTTCGCTCGCTTCCGGAGAATTGCACTACATCGTGTCGGCGAACGGAAAAGAGGAGCTGTACGACTTCGTGCGGGACCGCTGGGAAACCAGGGACCTAACGCGTGAGCCGGTATTCGCGGCGCAGCTCGCGCGCTTTCGCACGGAGCTGCGAGAGATGTTGCCCGGCGCTCAACCCGTGCAGCCCGACACCATCGCGCACTGAGTCGCTAGTAGCGCCAGCTGCGGAGATCGGCGCCCGCGGGTGCTGTGCTGAGCATCCGCTCCACGGCCCATGGCAGAACCATCTGCGGATAGCGCAATCGCGAGTACGCGTTCGCACGCGTGTGATCGCCGTTCCAGCAGTGCTCATCGCGATCGCCATAGTCGACCACGGCGTCCGCCGGCGGATTCGCGCTGCGCAGAAACTTCTCCATTTCGTACACGGCGTTGTTGAGATAGAAGTTGTCCATGTCGCCGACGTAGATGCGCAGCTTCCCGCGCAGCTTCGGGCCTAACGTCTTCCAGTCACGCTGCAGGATGTGCGCGAGATCGTAGTTCTCCTTCCAGTATTCTGCGACGCTCTTGTCGATCGTACCCGTGAGCTTGTTCCAGATCGGTTTGGGATAGCCGTCCGCTCCCACCGGAGAGTACACGGACTCCCAGACGTCCCACTGATCGCCCGATCGCGTCTTCGTCGCCAACGCCAATTCCCAGTGGTTCATCTCTTCGAGCGTGGCGCTGACGTGTCCGAGATAGTTGCGCAGTCCCGGGCGTG
>JBFMFA010000499.1:1391-3497 GCA_040753195.1 Gemmatimonadota bacterium
GTAGGCGTTCGTATCCGAGTAGATGTTCACGACGGTGTAGTGGCGAAAGTCGATCGGGTCAGGGCAAGCCACCCACGCGCCGTTGAACTCGTCGGGGTAGAACATCTGCACGGCCATCGCTTCCCAACCACCAGTCGATCCGCCATACGTGAAGCGAGCCCACCCTTCCCCGATGCCGCGGAAGCGACGCTCGATCTCTGGCACCAGCTCACGCATGATCGCATCGCCGTACGGCCCGTTGTTCGCGGAGTTCACGGCGTACGAGTCGTCGTAGAACGGCGTCGGGTGCTGGATCTGCACCAGCAGCACGCGCGGAAACCCCTTTCCTGTCCAATCCTGATAGAACTGCCACGACGCCTGCTGCTGAATGCGATTGTACCCGGCAAGCGAAAAGCGCTCGCTATAGTCCGGCGTTAGGTTCTCGTCGGGCGGCGTCTCCCGCCAGTTGTCCGGAGCGCTGGCGAAATGCCCATGGTTGATGACGAGCGGGTAGCGTGCGCTCGGCTGCTCGTCGAAGCCCCACGGCAGCGTGACGAAGGCCGCGATATACATGTCGCGCCCCCAGAACTCGGAGAGGCGCTCCGATCTGATGCGCACGTGTTTGACGTATTTCGTTTCCTTGAAGTCAGGGATCGGTGGAATCTCTTGATTCAGCGTTAGGCGCACGACCTCGGCGCGTGCCGGATCGAAGTCGATGCGCTGCGGCGTGGAATACAGGTTGCCAGGTTTGCGACTCCACACCTGCCCCTCGCCCTTGTCGGGCGGCAGTTTCACCGTGTGGCCGTTCCCGCGCTTGAAGGTCTCGTAGCGGTTGAGCAAGGCCTGCACGCGGTATGATCCCTTTGGCACTTGAGCCAACGACCGAATCGGGTATCCAAACGCAGCGGCGTCGATCGTTTGCGGTTGGCCGGGACGCCATCCATCAACGTCGATCCCGAAAACGAGTCCGGTGCGCAAACCGGAGTTCACCTGGAATCGCGGCTCACCGGAAGTATCAGCGGATATCAGCAGCAAGAGCCGGCCATCGAGCGGCTGCGCACTGCGCTCGTTAGGAAACGTGATGCTGAAGCGAACGCGCGATTGCGCGTGTGTTTCAGACGGTGCGAACGCGAGAACGACGGCGGAAATGGCGAGTGCGCGGCGCATGATTGTCTCGGGGAGCGAGGCCGTGAAGATCGACCAGACTCGCTTGCCGCGCAACAACTGATCTAATCGGCTTCGGTGACTAGGGCTGCGACGTCGAGCGGTGCGATTGTCATCTCCAACTCGCCGTTCGCATTACGTGGCCACTCTTCCCGTGGCCGGTCGCGATACAACTCGATGCCGTTGCCGTCCGGGTCCGCGAGGTAGATCGCCTCGCTGACGCCGTGGTCGGATGCGCCACTGATCGGCACGCCACGATCAAGCAGCTGCCTAACGGCCCTCGCAAGATCGCGGCGCGTGGGATAGCGGATCGCCACGTGATACAACCCCGTGTGGCCCGGCGGCGGCGGACTCGCGCCGCGGCTCTGCCAGGTGTTGAGACCGATGTGATGGTGGTACCCCCCGGCCGAGACAAACGCTGCGCCGGGACCGTAGCGCTGCATCAGCTCGAAGCCGAGCACGCCGACGTAGAAGTCCAACGCCTGCTCCAAATCGGACACGCGCAGATGCACGTGTCCGATGTCAGTGCCCGGAGCGATGCGGTATGCGGTCGTTGTACCAGCCACAACTCCTCCGACTTGTTAGGCGTTTGCTGGACGCATGATCTCGACGTCGAGCGAGATTTTCACCTCGTCACCGACTGTAACGCCACCGGCCTCCAGCGCCACGTTCCACTTCAAACCGAAGTCCTGACGATTGAGCTTCCCGCTCGCCCGGAATCCGATTCGCTCATTCCCCCACGGATCGTTGCCACGTCCTTCATTCGTTACGTCCAGCACAATCTCACGAGTCGTGCCGCGTATGGTGAGATCGCCGATCAAGCGAAAGGACTTGTTGGTGTCACCGTCGACGCGCTTCCCCTTGAAGGTCATCACGGGATGGTTTTCGACGTCGAAGAAATCCGCGGACCGAAGATGCGCATCGCGCGGCGCGTTGCGCGTGTCGATCGTCCCGACGGGGATG
>JBFMFA010000500.1:0-3478 GCA_040753195.1 Gemmatimonadota bacterium
AGCTGGTCGAGGAGGAAGACGACGCGGGCTTCACGCGACTCACGCTGGTAGTAAGTCCGTCGGTGCGCCTCGCACGCGACGACGACGCGATCGACGTGCTGCTGGCGGCGTTGCGCGCCAGCAGCGCCGCCGCTGACGTAGCGCGAGCGTTCTGGCAGCAGGGTCACTCGTTTCGCGTGCGGCGGGCGCAGCCGTACACCACGGCGCGAGGGAAGCAGCTTCCACTCCATTCATTGCGCCGCATCGCGCGGGCGGGGAGTCGATGAAGCGGCGCGACTGGCTGACCGCTGTCGCGGCAGCCATGGCCCTTGGCGCACCGCGCGCGCGCTCCGTCGCACAGGCCGGGGTGAGCCGAGCGCCGTGCCTAACGCGTGGGCGCGTGCGCTGGCTCGTCGGCTGGTCGCCCGGGGGCGGCTACGACGCGTACTCCCGCCTGCTGGAACCGTATTTGGAGCAGGCGTTAGGTGTGGAGATCGTGATCGACAACGTGCCGGGAGCGGCAGGACGCGTCGCCGCCGCTACGCTCGCGCGGGCACGGCCCGACGGACGCACGCTCGGCATCCTCGACGGACCGGGGCTCCTGTGGGCCGCGGCGATGCAGGAGGGGAACGCCGTGGATCTCGCGCGCGACTTCAGCATCTTGGCGCGCCTCGCGGGGCGTCAGGTGCTCCTCGCCGCTGGCCCGCGCAGCCGCGTCACGTCGCTCGCTGAACTGTTGGCCGTCGCACGCAACCGGCGGCTGGTCTTCGCCTCGACGGCACCTGGGAGCGTGAATTTCGTGTCATCGGCGGTGGTCGCGCACATCCTCGGCATCGAAGTCGATTTCGTCGTCGGATATCCGGGGAGTCGCGAGGTGGCGCTGGCCGTTCTGCGCGGCGACGCGGATGCAACCACGCTGGACGTCGAAACGCTGGCCGGCATGGTCGGCCGGGATGGACTGGCGCCGCTCCTTGCACTCGGCCGCGAGGACGCGCCGTATGCGCGCCTGGACAGTGTGCCGCACCTAACGAGCGACGGTGGAGTCCTGGCGCGTATAGGCGATGCCGCGCGCGCTCCTGGTGAAGTCGCTGCCGCGCTGGACGCCTTTCTCGACCTGGGCCGGCTCGTTGCGGGGCCGCGTCTCCCCACCGCGCTCGAGGGGTGCATGCGGGCGAGCGCGTGGACGGCGCTCAACGATCCGCGCTTCCACGCCGCGGCTGCTCGCGCGGGCCGTTCTCTCGACCTGGTCTCGGGGGAACGCCTAACAAATGCCATACCGGCCTCGCGCGACGCGATGCGGCGCGTCTTTCCGATCGCAGAGGCCGCAGCGCGGCGAGCGCGCTGAACGTGCCGTCCGTTCTCGAGGCCGCCTGGGAAGGGCTCCTGTTTGTACTGTCGTGGCCTAACGTGTTGTATCCGTTGGCTGGTACCCTTGCGGCGATGGTGGTCGCACTTCTCCCTGGGATCTCGGGCGCCGCGCTGATGGCGTTGGCGATCCCCCTGACGTTCGGCTGGGCGCCGGAACAAGTGATGCTGCTCTTCGGCGCCCTGGTCGGCGGTGCGACGTTCATGGGCTCGGTCACGGCGATCCTGCTCAACATTCCAGGGAGCGGGCCCAGCGCAGCCACCTTGCTCGACGGGTATCCGATGGCGCGTCAGGGTCAGGCGAAGACCGCGCTGGCGGCATCGGCCACGGCATCCGCGTTAGGCTCGACGTTTGGCATCATCGTGCTCATCGCCCTGCTCCCCGTGGTTACCCGCGTCGTTCCACTGATCGGACCACCCGAGTTTTTGATGCTCGCCGTATGGGGGCTGCTGACAATCGGGACGCTGCTGCGCGGCTCTGTATCGAAGGGGCTCGCGGCCGCAGGGCTCGGGCTCATGCTCTCCTTCATTGGATTCGAGCCGCGTACCGCCGAGCTACGCTACACCTTCGGCACGCTGTTTTTGCAGGACGGGCTCAGCGTCGTCCCTGTCTTCCTCGGTGTGTTTGCGCTGGCCGAAGTGATCGAGCTTGGCGTGAGCCGCCGCGGGACGATCTCGGGACGTAGCAGTGTGGAAGCGTTAGGCGGGAGCGTCGCCGAAGGGATCCGCGCCGTCTTTCGGCACGGCGGGCTTTTCATGCGAAGCTCGCTCATCGGAACGATTGTGGGGATGATCCCGGGCCTGGGAGGGACGGTTGCCGGATTCGTCGCCTACGGTGCCGCCGCGCGCACGAGCCCTAACGGGCGTTTCGGCCAAGGAGACATTCGCGGCGTGATTGCTCCTGAGGCAGCAACGGATGCGAAGGACGGCGGCTCCCTGCTGCCGGCGCTGGCGCTCGGCATACCGGCGAACGCGGCGACGGCCGTCATGCTCGCCGCCATGACGTTGCACGGGATCCGCCCTGGCCAGGAGTTGATGACTGAGCGCCTTCCACTCACGTTCGCGATCATCTGGTCGCTCTTCATCGCCAACTGGGTGACGTCGCTGCTCGGCTTGTCAGTCGTGCGGCCTTTGGCGCGCCTAACGGTTGTGCGCACGGATCGGTTGATTCCTTTTGTGCTGGCAGTGTCCATTCTTGGAGCTGTCTCCTTCCGCGGGCAGCTCGCGGACGTGTGGGTCGCCTGCGCCTTCGGCGTCGTCGGGTACTTGATGAAGAAGTACGGCTGGTCGCGACTCGCCTTCGTCATGGCGCTGGTGCTCGGCCCGTTGTTGGAGTCCAACCTGCGACTGTCATGGTCGCTGCATCAGCTCGAAAGGATCAACTTCTGGACGCGACCATCCGTGCTCGTGTTGGGTCTGCTCATGGTCCTAACGATGGTACCGGCCTGGCGCCAGCGAGCGCGCGCATGACGCGTGTGACTGGCCAAGCCGCGTTCAACGCGTTTCTTCTTGCCGTCGCGCTGCTACTGCTCGGGCTGACAGTGGGCATGGGCCCGTCCGCGCGCCTGGTGCCGCTGATTGTCGTCGTGCCATTGGCCGCACTGCTGGCGTATCGCCTTGTGCGCGACATCGTAGCGCAGGCACCTAACGGGAATACTTCGATGACTGAGGCGCCGGTGACGCAGCGCGCGGAGTTTGCGATGATCGGCTGGCTGTTCGCGCTCGCGTTGCTCGCGACCGTGCTCGGTTTTGTGCTCGGCCCTGGGCTGTTCGTGCTGGCGTGGCTGTCGTACCGCGGCCGCGAGCGCTTTGTCGTCTCCCTAACGTGTGCCGTGGTCGCTGGGGTAGCCGTTTGGCTGGTGTTCGAACGCGTGCTGGGCGTGCCACTCCCACTGGGTGTCTGGAGCGCGTTGCTGAACGGCTGAGCGCATTCGCTACGGTCTGACCACGTATTGCCTGGTACTGCTGGCGCCGCTCCCGGTACTCGTTATGGACACAGTCGTGTGGATCGTGGGCTGTCCAACCGTTACCACAAACGGGACGTTTGTTGCATTGGCCGGCACGGCGATCGTCGCCGGTATCGTGAGCAGCCCCGCAGACTGATGCGTTAGGGTGACCGTGAACGCGGCCGGCG
>JBFMFA010000501.1:0-3471 GCA_040753195.1 Gemmatimonadota bacterium
AATACGCCAGCTCTCGGAGCAAACGGTCGACTTCGGCGCGTCGGACGCGCCGATGACTGATGAGGAGATGGCAAAGGCGAAGGGCGGAGCCATTCTGCACTTCCCGACTGTCCTCGGTGCCAACGTCATTACGTACAACCTCCCCGAGGTTACGCAGCCGCTGCGCCTAACGGGAGAAGTGATTGCTGACATCTTCCTGGGCAAGATCACGAAGTGGAATGACCAGCGGATCGCCGTGCTCAACAGCGGTGTGAAGCTGCCGAACTCGGACATCCTCGTCGTCCATCGATCGGACGGCTCCGGCACGACGTTCATCTTCACGGACTATCTCTCTGCCGTCAGTCCCGCCTGGGCAAACGGGCCGGGTCGCGGCAAAGAAGTGCAGTGGCCCGTCGGGCTCGGCGGCAGAGGTAACGAGGGCGTCGCCGGTCAGGTCAAACAGACCCCGGGCGCCATCGGCTACGTCGAACTGGCGTATGCGAAACAGAACAACCTCCCGGTGTCCCACATTCGCAACGCCGCTGGCAACTTCGTGGAGCCGACGATCGAATCGACGACGGCGGCGGCGGCGGGCGTGCTTCCCACGTTAGGCGCGGGGAGCGACTACCGGGTCTCCATCGTCAACGCGGCCGGCGCGAGCGCCTATCCGATCGCGTCCTTTACGTGGCTCCTCGTCTATCAGAACCAGTCCGATGCGACGAAGGGCCGTAAACTCGTCGACTTTTTGCGGTGGATGTACGCGGACGGACAGAACTACGCGGCGTCGCTCGACTACGCACCGCTGCCTCAGGAATTGCGCACCCGTCTGACGGATCGCCTCGCGCAGGTCGGCTCCGCTAGCGCGGCGCAGTGAGTGAAGCGTCCACGGCGTCCGCGCTCAGCGCGGACGCCGATCTTCCGCACCTTACGTCCGGCGACATCGAGGGGAAGTCGTTAGGCGATCGCGTCTATCGCGGTGTGACGACGTTGTTCGCCGCGGCGGTCCCCGTCCTGCTGGTCTTCATCGCCTTCGAGGTCATGGTGGCCGCCTGGCCGGCGTTCGAGAAGTTCGGCCTGCGCTTTGTCACCTCCAGTGCCTGGGACCCCGTGCGCAGCGAATTCGGCGCGGCGCCGATGATCTACGGGACGCTCGTTTCATCCGCGCTCGCGTTGCTCATCGCCACGCCGTTCGCGTTAGGCGTCGCCATTTTTTTGGCCGAGTTCGCTCCGCGCCGGTTGCGTCAGCCCGTTGCCTTCCTCGTGGACCTGCTGGCTGCCGTTCCGAGCGTCGTGTACGGACTGTGGGGGGTGTTCGTCCTCGTTCCCTTTCTGCGAGGCACCGTTTCCCCTTTCCTGCGCGAGACGTTAGGGCTCGGCAGGTTGCCGATCTTCGCCGGGCCCGACTACGGCTACAACATGCTGTCCGCGTCGGTGATACTGGCGATCATGATTCTGCCGTACATCTCGGCCGTTTCGCGCGAAGTGCTGATGGCTGTGCCACGCTCGCAGCGCGAGGCCGCCATGGCCCTCGGCGCCACCAAGTGGGAGATGATCCGCGACGCCGTCATTCCGTACGCTCGGAGCGGCATCATCGGAGGCATCATCCTCGGCCTGGGACGTGCGTTAGGCGAGACCATGGCAGTCACCATGCTCATCGGCAACCGGCATGAGATCGCTTCTTCCCTGCTCGCTCCCGCGTACACAATGGCTTCCGTCATCGCCAATGAATTCGCAGAGGCGACCGGAGACATGCACATCGCCGCGCTCATGGCGGTTGGCGCTGTGTTGATGGTGACCACGCTGCTCGTCAACGTCATCGCGCGTTGGCTGGTCTGGCGCGTAGCCCGACAGGGCCAGGCATGACGGCACCGCGCCGCCGCTCACTGTCGCGACGGTACTTCACCAACCAGGTGATGGTCGTCCTGACGTATGGCGCCGCGCTGGTCGCGACGCTGCCGTTGCTGTTCATTCTGGGCCACCTCATGCTGCAAGGCGCGGCGAGTATCAACGGAGCCTTCTTCACGCAGCTGGGCCCCGATCCTGGAGAATCCGGCGGGGGCATGGGAAACGCCATCATCGGAACGTTGGTGCTCATCGGCATCGCCGCCGGGATCGGACTGCCGATTGGCATCGGATCGGGGCTGTACCTCGCCGAACGGCGCGACAGCAAGCTCGCCACGGTCGTGCGCTTCCTTGCCGATGTCCTCAACGGGTTGCCCTCGATCGTCGTCGGCATCTTCGCCTGGCAGGTTCTGGTGCGGCCCATCGGACACTTTTCGGCCATGGCGGGAGGGATCGCGTTAGGTGCCATGATGATTCCGCTCGTCTCCAGAACCACCGAGGAGATGATCCGTCTGGTGCCGGTGGCGCTGCGCGAAGCGGCTCTCGCGTTAGGCTACACGCGCTGGCGCACGTCTCTCGCCATCGTCCTGCGCACGGCGCTTCCCGGCATCGTCACCGGCGCCCTGGTCGCGATCGCGCGCATCGCGGGGGAAACCGCGCCGCTTCTGTTCACGGCATTCGGCAACCACTTCTGGTCATTCACGCTGGACGAACCGATCGCCGCGCTGCCGTTGCAGATCTACGTGTACGCCATCAGCCCCTACGACGATTGGCACCGGCTCGCCTGGGCTGGCGCCCTTGTTCTCATCGGCGTTGTCTTTGCCATATCACTCGCTGCGCGAGCGGCGACCCGTTCGAGGTTCGGCTCCAGTGGTGACTGACCTACGCCCCATCGTTACACCGTCCGCGGTCCCCGCCGAGAGCGGGGCTGCCCGCAAAGAGACGCGCGTGCGCATGCGGACGCACGACCTCGACGCATACTTCGGCTCTGCCCAGGCGATCCGCGGCGTCTCCCTCGATCTCATCGACGGCGACGTGACCGCCGTCATCGGTCCGTCCGGATGCGGCAAGTCGACGCTTCTGCGCTGCCTCAATCGCATGCACGAAACCGTGCCTAACGCGCGTGTCGAAGGCGAAGTCCTGCTCGACGGCCGCGACATCTATGCCCGCGGTGTCAATCCCATCGCTGTGAGGCGTCGCATCGGCATGGTGTTCCAGCGGCCCACGCCGTTTCCGACGATGAGTGTGCGCGACAACGTCGCCGCCGGTCTCAAGGTCGCCGAGGGCGGGATGCCGCGCCGCGCCGCCGTGGACGACATCGTGGAAGAAGCGCTGCGCCGTGCCGCGCTGTGGGACGAAGTAAAGGATCGCCTAACGTCCGGCGCCACGGCGTTGTCCGGCGGTCAGCAGCAGCGCCTCTGCATCGCGCGCGCCATCGCCACGAAGCCGGCCGTTCTGCTTCTCGACGAACCGACGGCCTCGCTGGATCCCCTGAGCACGCAGAAAGTCGAAGAGCTCGTGTACGAGCTGCGGCGCGAGATCACGATCGTCATCGTGACGCACAACATGCAGCAGGCGGCGCGCGTCTCGGACACGACGGCGTTCATGCTCATGGGTGAGCTGATCGAAGCGGCACCGACGCGCACGCTC
>JBFMFA010000502.1:0-3470 GCA_040753195.1 Gemmatimonadota bacterium
CTTCGCTGCGCCGGGCGGCGCGACGGCTGTCGCGGTGCGCCTAACGAACCGCAGCCTGCTCGGTGCCACGCAGGCACGGCTTGCAGCCCGGCTCGGACCACCATACGAGGTGTTAGGCTGGCCGACCCTGCTGCCGATGGTGGTGGCGAGCGTGCGATACCATGAGGTCACCGGCTTCGTGGTGCTGGCGATCTTCTTCGCCGTCGTCGCGGCAGGCGTCGCAAACCCCGTGTTAATGGCCGTGCTCGAGCGCACCCGCGAGTTCGGCATCATGCTCGCGGTGGGCACGAGCCAGTTTCGATTGCTGCGTCTTGTCCTCTACGAAGCGATCGTGCTCGGCCTGTTCGGCCTTTTGATCGGCAATGCACTCGGCGTCGGGGTCACGGCATTCTTCCACCGCACCGGCATCGATTTCAGTGCCTTCGAGGCAGGGCTGCGTACCATGCCGGGGCTCTCCGACGTCGTATATCCGGTGGTGCGGCTGGATCGCAGCATCATGATCACGGCCACGCTCTTCCTCATCGCCTGTCTCGTCTCGCTGTACCCCGCGACGAAGGCGGCGCGGCTGGAGCCCGTGGCGGCGATCCGTGGCTTTGGCGGCGGGCGCGGCTTCGTTAGGCGCATTCATACGGCGGCGGCGCCGATGGCGCGCTGGCCAGTGTTCCTCGCGGTCGCCGGCCGCAACATCCTGCGCAATCGCCGGCGCACGGCGATCACGGTTGGCGGGACGGCATTTGCCATCGTCGCTTTCGTTTTCCTCTTCGGATACTACGACGGCTTCGGAGAGCAGATCATCGACAACTCCACTCGTTACCTGACCGGCCACGTCCAGCTGGAGCGTCCGGGCTTCCGGAAGGATCTTGCGCCCGAGCTCGCGTTCGCTGCTGACCAGGCGTTGCTGAAACAGGTGCGGGAGGCGCCTAACGTGGCGGCCGCGGCGCCCCGCGTGCAGGCGCAGGCGCTGGCCAGCAGCGCGACCAAGTCCGAAGGCATCCTCCTCATCGGCATCACGCCGGACATCGAGCGCCAGGTGACGTTTATCGATCGCACGGTTGTGGAGGGGACCGCGCTTCCGGCAGGCGCTGACCGCGAGATCATGATCGGGCGCGAGCTGGCCAGGAAGCTCAACGTCCGGCTCGGTGAGAAGGTGGTCGTGATGGCGCAGGCCGCGGATGGAGAGCTCGGCACCGGCGCCTACCGCATCCGCGGCATCTTCGCCACGGAAAGTGCGTCCTTCGACGGCGCGATGGCGTTCGTGACGCTGCCGGCCGCACAGTCATTGCTTGCCCTGGGCCCGCGCATCTCGACAATCAACATCAGGCTCGCAGATCGTTCCACGATGGAAGGGACGGTGGCGCAACTCCGTCGCCGCATCCAAACGCCCGGCCTGGCGTTGGTCACCTGGCCGGAACTGCTGCCGCAAATCGATGAAATGGTACGGGTGATCCGCGTTATGCGCGCGATCGTGCTGACCATCGTGTTCACGGTGGCGGCCCTCGCCGTCATGAACACGGTCTTCATGGCCGTCGCCGAGCGCACGCGCGAGTTCGGCGTGATGATGGCGTTAGGCACGTCGCCGGCGGCCATCGTGCGGCTCGTGATCTACGAGACGATCGCTCTCATGATACTCGCCTCGGCCGTCGGCTATGGAGTGGGTGCATTGCTCGTCCAGTATTTTGGCCGAGCGGGACTCGACCTGTCGCGCTTCTTCGAGGGGTATGCCGCGATACCGGGCCTAACGGGCATCACGTATCCGCAACTCATCCTGGCCAGCGTCGTCGGTCCTGGTATCGCGCTGTTTGTCGCGACGGTGCTGGCATCGCTCTACCCGGCCGCGCGAGCGGCGAAGCTGGATCCGGCGCGGGCGATCCGTCATGCCTAACGTGACAAGGGCTTGCGCGGTGGGCCTGCTGCTGCTCACCGCGTTTTACGAAGCCGCTGCGCAGCCAACACCACCCGTGAAGGTTTCCGGCTACCTTCTGAGTCTCCTCACGCGCTCCACGACGCTATTCCCCGATGAAGAGCGCTTCGTACTCGACCTGAATCGCCTGCGCTTCAAGCTCGATTGGAAACCTCTCGACGCTGTCACGGTCGACGTGCAGTACGATAACGAGGTGTTCCTCGGCAGCTATCTGCAAACGCGACAGTTCGCGCTCGTTAGGGATCGCGTCCCCGACACCACCTTCGATCTCGAACGAGACTACGCCGCGGGGCGCAGTGTTATCGCGCGGCATCGACTGTACCGGGCTACGGTGGCATGGTCCGGCAGGGAATTGGATCTCGTGGTCGGTCGCCAGCGCATCGCGTGGGGAACCGGCCGATTCTGGAGCCCGCTCGACATCCTTAGTCCCTTCGATGCCGCTCGCATCGAGCGCGAGGAGCGGCTCGGGGTCGACGCCCTGCTCGCCGAGCGCAAGCTCGGTGCGCTCGGGAAGATCAACGCCGTGTTCGCGCCGGCAACGCAGCGTTCCCGCGCCGCAGCAGCTGGTTACGTCCATGGCAATGCAGGAGGGATGGACTACTCTTTCGTGGTCGGCCGCTTTCGGGACGAGCGGGTGATCGGCGGCGACTTCGCCGGACGTGCCGGCGGGCTGGGGATTCGCGGGGAGGCCACCGCGACGCGCCCCGACAGCGGACGGAGCTTCGCCCGAGTCTTGCTCGGCGCGGATTACGGATTCGCGAACACGTTGACGCTGAGCGCGGAGCTGTACTACAACGGGCAGGGCGCAAGAGAGCGTGCGTACTACGACTTCGCAGCGCTCTTCGAGGGCCGCGTTCGGAGCCTTGCGCGTCGCTACGGCGCCGCGGCCGCGACATACGAGATCACACCGCTCTTCAAAGGTTTTGCTTACGGCATCCTGAACGTTGACGATGGAAGCCGGCTGCTCTGGCCTGGAATCGAGTACTCGTTATCGAGCAACGTCGCGGTCACCGGCGGCGTGCAATGGTTCGCCGGCGGCGGGGACAGCGAGTACGGTCAGGTTCACGATCTGCTGCACATTCAGGCCAAGTTGTTCTTCTAGCGCCGCTTTCCTTTGATGTGGAGGCGTCGCCCGGTCGTCGGCGCCCCTTTACGCCGAAGTGTGCGCTTCCATACCTTGGGAGAATGACACCGCAGAACGCGCGTCTGCTGCGCCTGCTCTGGGCACTCCTCGTCGGGGTGGGCTTCGGCCTTTCCCAGATGGAAGTGTTCATTCCGGAAGCGCATGACGGCGACGCGGCGCTGGTGACCTCGGCAACTGATACGGCGCCCAACATCCCGTCTGCGCCGACGCACGATACGTCAGCGCCGCACATCTGTCACTGCGTGCACGCCCACGGGATCGTCATGCTCACGGCTGGTCCCGCGCTGTCGCTGCTTGCCTTCGAGTCCGAGAGCATCCCGTTCTCTATTGCCGAGCTGCACTCGATCTCCTCGATCCCACCCCTCCGCCCTCCCATCGCCTGATCTCACGGTGAGTCGCGGCTGC
>JBFMFA010000503.1:0-3469 GCA_040753195.1 Gemmatimonadota bacterium
CTCGGGCTGATGAGCAAGTGCCGCCATCATATTATTGCGAACAGCACGTTCTCCTGGTGGGGCGCTTGGCTGAACCCGGATCCGGAGAAGGTCGTCGTCGCGCCCGGCCGCTGGTTCAACGACGACAGGATGAACGCCGGAGCGGTGCGCGACACGATTTCCGCCAAATGGCATCGAATCGATTTCTGACATGAAGGCGGAACAAGACGTCTTGCGGGGCGCCGGTCAGATCCGGCAGGCGCTCCGGCGCTGGGTGCCCGACGGAGAGCCCGCGGCTGCGCCGTCCGGGTGGGCGCGCGAGGTCACGATCGTCGCCACGACGTTCATGCGGCCTCGGTGCGTACTCCAGCTCCTGACGTCGATCCGACGGTTTTATCCTGCCGTCCCGGTGCTGGTATGCGACGCGAGTCCCGAACCGCTGTTCGCGAACGGCACGGTCACTCCGCCGAACGTTACCTGGCTGACGCCGCCGCCGGAAGCCGGTCATACGGTGGGCGCCGCTCGGAACCTACTCATTCAGCACGTTCGGACGAAGTACTTCTTTCTCGCCGACGACGACCACGTGTTCAACCCGCACACGGATCTGCAGGCGATGTACGGGATTCTCGAGCGTCACGGCTACGACTTGGTCGGCGGATGCCAGGGAAGGGACGACTACGGGACAGCGACCTTCGAGCAACTGGGGGACGTCGTCTATCAGCACTTTTACCGCCACCGGGGCTTGATCGAGCCGGGCGTCGTGCGATGCGACCGGGTGTCGAACACCTATCTCGCCCGGACCGAGGCTGTCCGCCAGGTGCTCTGGGAGCCTCGCGTCTACGCCAACGAACACGCAGAATTCTTTCTACGGGCGACGCGGCACGGCCTGAAGATCGCGCAGATGGCTGGCGTGTATGTCGATCACAGGCGAGACTGCGAGCGCGCGGCCGGGCTGCTTGGACGGCTGTTCGGGCGGTTCTTGCCCCACCGTGATCGCGCATACCACCGGCTCATGGTGAAAGCGAACCTCCTCGGACTGCGATCGAAGGCGGCGCGAGACCTCGAAAAGCGGTACTGCTTCGAGAAGAACGGGATCCGCCGGATCGAAAGTGTAGTCCGTGCGGCGGAGAAAACAGCGTTGAAGAGATTGCTGGCCCAGTCGTGAACGCGCCTGTCCCAGCTGCGCAAGGCATGACGTATCTGGTGGCCAACTACAACAATGGTCGGTACTTCGGGGACGTGCTGGCCTCGCTGGAGGTGCAGACGGACTCGAGATGGCGGTGTCTGATCTGCGATGACGCCAGCACGGACGGCTCCCTCGCGTTTGTCGAGACCCGGATGCGGTCTTCTTCTGCGCAAGAGCGGATCCGCTTGCTCCGCAACGAGCGCAATCTCGGGTACGCGGGCACGCTCAAGAAGCTGCTGGCCCATGCCGAAACCGACATCGTCGCGATCCTCGACGCGGACGACGCGCTCATGCCCAGAGCGACCGAAATGATCCTGCAAGCGTACGCACAGGATCCGGGCGCCGCGTTTGTCTATTCGAAGCATGCCGACTTGGATGCCGCCTTGGGAAGCGTGCAGTGCGTGCGCGGAGAGCGCGTGCCCGAGGGCTCCACGAGCCTGACGCGAGGTTTTGTCGGTCACCTGTGGTCGTTCCGCCGGAGTCTCTACGATCGGACCGCCGGCTGGGACGAAACGATGCTGTATTGCGAAGATCGCGATCTGATCTACAAGCTGGAGGAGCTGGCCCGCCCGGTGTTCGTAGACGCGGTGCTATACAAGCGTCGCGTCCTGCCGACGTCGCAGAGCAACGATCCGGCGAAAAGGTACAAGGGGAAGGTCAATCACATACGCGCGCGCAAGAACGCGCTCTGCCGCCGCGGCATCGGCGGCATGCGTTATTGCCTCACTCTGCTGTCCTACTACGTCAGGGATCATCCCCATCCGATCATGACGTTGCTGCTGCCGTTGAAATGGGTTCTTTCCAAGTTCGACCTGCCCGACGCCTGAGCGCCTCGGGTTCGGAAGGGAGGCGGCGCGCCCCGAGGACCGGCCCGGCAGCCGTGTCCGGCGCTCAGTCGGGAACGATTGGCAGAACGCTTCCCAGCCCGCTGAGCTGCTCCGACGCGCTGCGCCCTTCCGGGGAGACAACCCGCCCGAATTCCATCTTCAGCACGCGGTCGGCGACGCCGAAGTAGGTGTCGTCGTGCGTCACGACGACCAGCGTCGCGCCGCGCGCCTTCATCTCCGGGATCAGCTCGCGGTAGAACATCCTCTTGTGAGCGGGGTCCTGCTCGGCGCCGAACTCATCCAGCACCAGGATCGGGCGGTCCTCGAGCAACGCGACGAGGAGCGCGAGGCGCCTGCGCTGTCCGGCGGAAAGCGTCACGCTGGCGAACTGGCCGTTCGCGTAGCGGGTCTTGTCCGCGAGGTCGAGCCGCTCCAGCCAGTACTGGACGCGGATCGGGTCGGGCGGCGCGCCGAGCCACTCGCGGAACAGGTGAAAGTCGCCGAACACGGCTGCGAACTGCTCGCGGTACGCCTGGCGCTGGCCGGACGTCAGCGCACACCCGTTGTACCGGATCTCTCCCGCCCTGTGGTGGTACAGTCCGGTCAGCACCCGCATCAGCACGCTCTTTCCCGAGCCGTTGCCGCCGATGACGAACAGGACCTCGCCGCGGCGCACGGACAGATCCACGGGGCCAAGACGGAAGCGCTCGGCGTCCTGATCCTCGAAATCGAAGCAGATCCCCTTGAGTTCGATCGATTCGAACGGTGGCAGGGCAGCGCCGGACGCGGGCTCTGGCGGCTCGCGCGACTCGAAGATCTCGCGCTGCAGCATGCGCATCGCGCCGAGCGCGACGCGCGCGCGCGTGAACGCCGGAATCCCGTCCACCACTCCGGTGAGCGGGCCCATCGTCACGAATACCGCGGTCATCATCTGCAAGATGACCACTGCCTCCACCGACGAGAACAGCGGCAGCGCGAAGATCAGCAGGAACACCAGCAGAAACTGGAAGAACCTGCTGGCGATCTCGCCGAGAGTGGAAGTGCGGGTCACGCGAAGGCCTTCCGCCACCACTGTCTCGTTGTCGCGGTCCATGCGCCCGCGGTAGTCGGCCGTGCGTGCGTCCGAGAGACGCAGCTCCTTGTAGCCGGAGAGCGTCTCGTGGTAGCGCCCGTGGACCCCCCTCTCCAGCTCGTCCAGCCTGAGCCGCCGCGGGAGGTTGACCCGCTCCTGGTAGAAATGCACCGCGACTCCCACCACGATGACCACGGCCGCCGCACCGAATCCAAGCGGTGAAAGCCAGCCCAGATAGACGAGGTTGCAGCACAGCATCACCAGAGAGGTGGCAAAGGTCAGCAACGCGCCATACGCCTTGGAGAGCTGCCCGATCGAGACAAGAAGGTGGTAATGCAGCGGCATCACGCCAACGTTCTCGACGACACGCAGGTTGGCGGCCTGGATCCGGTCGAGCAGGCGGCT
>JBFMFA010000504.1:0-3464 GCA_040753195.1 Gemmatimonadota bacterium
GAACTCGCCGTCGGAGTTCTGTGGTTTGTAAATCGTCTTGTTCGGCATCGCGATCGCGATCGCCGTGTCCGCCACGATCGCGTTAGGCGTTATGCCGCGTTCCAGCGCCGTGGCGTAGACGAACGGTTTGAACGACGATCCGGGCTGCCGCATCCCGTTCACCGCGCGATTGAACGGTGAGTCTGTATAATCGCGGCTTCCGATCAGCGCGCGCACCTCACCGCTAAACGGCTCCAGCGCCACCACGGCGCCTTGTAGATAGTTGGCGGTGCCTTTCGCGTGCTTCGCGAGCGTGGGGTGACGGTATCCGGGCCGCTTCTCGTACTCCGCCGTAACGGTAGCCAGCGCGTTCAGCGCCGAGCGTTGCAACGCGGGGTCGAGCGTGGTGTAGACGCGCAGCCCGCTCGATCCTAACGCGAGCCCCTGGCGCTCCATTTGAACACGCACGACGTCCATGAAGTGCGGTGCCTGCAGGAGCGTGCGTGGCGGCGCCGTCACGAGCGATTCAGCTTTCGCCTGCTGCGCCTGCTGCGCGGTGATGTGCCCCTGCTGCGCCATCAGCGTGAGCACGAGGTTGCGGCGAGTCTTGGTGCGGGCCGGATATTTGATTGGGTCGTAGAGCGCCGGCCCCTTCGGTATGGCCGCGAGCGTCGCGGCTTCGCTCAGCGTTAGGCGCGCGGCCGGCTTGCCGAAGTAATAGCGCGACGCGGCATCGATCCCGTAGTAGCGGCGGCCGAAGTGGATGAAGTTGACGTATGCCTCGAGGATCTGCTCCTTGGTATAGCGCTTCTCCATCTCTCGTGCCGCCGCCTGCTCGCGCAGCTTGCGCATGGGACTCATGTCGCGACGGTCGATCTGGTCGGGATGCATGTTGCCGACCAACTGTTGCGTGATCGTGCTCGCGCCGCGCGGCTGGCCGCGCACGATGTCCTTCACGGCGCCGGCGACGCCGATCAGGTCCACGCCGTCGTGTTCGTAGAAGCGATGGTCTTCAACCGCGACGAACGCCTGCGCCACGTAGCGCGGGAGCGACCGCAACGGCACGCTGGAGCGCCACTGCGCGCCGATCTCTCCCAGCACGGAGCTGTCGCGCGCAAAGACGATGGAGGACTGCGGCGCTTGCACGATGCGCCACGGCTCCCCGGTCGATGCGGGCGCTTGCGCCAGAAGCGGCGCACCTAACGCCGCCATCGCTAACGACGTTAGGTACCGAGCCACCATGTCAGACCCAGCCGATAGAGCCGCGAACGCAGCGGTATGTCGTCGAACGGTCCGCTGACGGCAGCGCCCGTCGCCTTGGAGAACTTCCCATCCGTCAACGCCGCCGACGCCTCCAACGACAGCGCCCGCGTCAGGAAGACGTGCACACCCGCTCCAGCGGCCGCCCCGGTCCCTTCCAACGTTAGGCGCGTCGCCACCGTGGCCGAAGGCGCGGCGCGATCCGTCGTCGCCGCATAGCGCAACCAGCTCCCCTCGATAAAGGGCCCCACCCGCCCCCACGTCCGAAAGGGGTGAATCCGCGCGCTCAGCGCGATATGCGCGAATTCGAATTCGCCCTCCTCGGAATCCAGCGTTAGGTCGACGCGCGTCAGGTCGCCGCTCACCACGAGGGCGATGTAGTTGCCGAAGCCGTACCCCACACGGCCGGCCACGGCGATACGACCCTCGTCAGGCGGAAGCAGCACGTCGGAATCGAGGACCGTCTGCCCTGCGCCGACACCAAGAAAGAGCCCGTGGGTCTGCATTGGCTCGCGACCGCGTGTCGGCGAACCTTGCTCGGATGCGGTACTTTGCGCTTGCGCGCCGCGCGTCAGCGCCAGGAGCAGCACGGCGACCGCCGCGCAGATCGTCCAAGTGAACCGTGACACAGTTGCTCGCCCCTGTCGCGCCCTTAAAGTTCGGCGGTACGAATGTCCAAACGTATCACAATCGCGCTGGGACAACTGCGCCCTCGTAAAGGGGACGTCGCCACCAACATCTCTCGACTGGGGGAGTTGTTCGCGCAGGTTGCGAATGCGCCGAAGCAGCCCGACGTCCTTCAGCTCCCCGAAACGGTGCTCAGCGGCTACTTCGTCGAGGGAGGTGTCGGTGAGGTGGCGATGACGGCGGGCGACCTCGCCGCACGTCTCAACGACATGTATTGCACGGCGTTGAACGGGGCGAAGGACCGCCGACTCGACGTCATCCTCGGCTTCTACGAGCGCTGGCGAGATACGCTGCATAACAGCGCAATGTACGTGCGTCTTGGCGGGACGACTGCAGACATTTTGCATGTTCACCGCAAGGTATTCCTGCCGACATACGGGCTGTTCGATGAAGAGCGCTTCGTCGAGCGCGGGCTCGAGGTGCGAGCGTTTGATACCCCGTGGGGAAGAGCCGCGATCCTGATTTGCGAAGATGCTTGGCACAGCGTGACCGGCACCTTGGCTGCGCTGGACGACGCGCAAGTGATCTTCGTCTCATCGGCGGCGCCGGCTCGTGGGATCCAACCTCGCGAGGACGGCGTGGAAGGGCCCGCGACGATGGCCCGCTGGGAGCGGCTCTTACGCGATATGGCGGAGGAGCACGGGGTCTTCGTCACCTTCGCGAACCTCGTCGGCTCGGAGGGGGGAAAGCTCTTCACGGGCGGATCGCTGCTCATCGGCCCGAAGGGAGATGTACGCGTCCGCGCCAAGGTCTGGGACGAGGCGCTCACGTCGGCGACGATCGACATGGCGGATCTGACGCGCGCCCGCTCGGAGCTTCCGCTCTTGGCCGATCTGCGGGCGGTGGCGCCACACATGCAGGAGAATCTCCGGCGGATCACGTTAGGCGAGCCCGTTAGGCTGGATTACGACGAGGCGCCGGCCGCCGGCGCGGCCGGTATGGCGACGCCGCCTTCCCTGATCAGAGTGCCGGAAAGCGCTGCGGGCATCCGCTGGACGCACAGCGACAATGACGCGCAGAGCGCCGGACCCGTGCTCGATATCGATCCCGCACTGGTCGAGACGTGGCTCGTCAACTTCATCCGCGACGAGATGTCCCGCCGCGGTCTCGAGCGCGCCGTCGTCGGCGTGTCCGGCGGTGTTGACTCCGCCGTGACGGCGACGATCGCTGCTCGCGCGTTAGGTCCCAGGAACGTCACGGGGGTGCGCATGCCGTATCGCACCTCCAGTCCGGACAGCATGGAGCACGGCCAGCTGGTGATCGACGCGCTGGGCATTCAGGAGCGTACTATCGACATCTCCGGCGCCGTGGATGGATACCTCGCCCTGGAGCCCGAAGCCGACGCGCGCCGGCGCGGCAATGTCATGGCGCGAACGCGCATGGTCGTGCTGTTCGATTTGTCGGCGAAAATCCACGGCGTGCCGTTAGGTACGGGCAACAAGTCCGAGCGCCTGCTCGGCTATTTCACGTGGCACGCGGATGACGCGCCGCCGATCAATCCCCTCGGTGATCTGTTCAAAACACAGGTATGGACGCTG
>JBFMFA010000505.1:0-3457 GCA_040753195.1 Gemmatimonadota bacterium
GCGCGCGAAGTTACGAATTTCCCGAGCCACCTGACCCACGCGCACGTCGAGTGACCAGCCGCTGTCGCCTAACGCGCGAGTGAGATAGTCACGCAGCCCCTCCTCGCGCATTTGCTGGATTTCGCTCTCGGCGGGCATCGGCATGGGCCACATTCCCACCGCGGCGGTGTGGTACGGCCATGGTTCGACGACCGTCACGACCTTGAGTGGCACGTTGAGACGCGTCGCCAACTTTTGGGCGGCGATCATGACATTCGTGTCATTGCTGCCGTCTGTCGCGAGGAGGACGGGTCCGCGCCGCGCCGGATTACTTGCGATGGCTGGATAGCCGGAAGGCGCGCTGGTACTCCAGGGGCGCACTTCGATCGAGACCGTGGTCATGGCAGGAACTCCTCGCCCGTTAGGCTGGCACCGGGACGTAGATATACGTGATCAGATCCGCCGCGGCCGTGCGCATGGGATCGTTGATGTATTCCTCCCACATGGGGGAGCACTTGGACCAGTCGTTCGGACCGGTCATGAGGCCGGCGTCCTGCATCCAGGCGGTGATCGCGTCATAGGTCCGTCCCAGCTCCGGATAGGGCCCGTGATGCGTGAAGCGGTGCATGCGACCGCCGGGAAGCGTGCCTAACGTGATTCCGTCCTCTGGGATGGCGCCGGCGGTATTGGCCACCGGCATGGCCAGGGCGAAGTGCGTCTCCTGGTCGGTAAAGGTGCTGTAGATCGCGCGCGGAGGGCCAGCCGGGAGGAGGTTGTTGCGCGCGATATAGGGCATGAGGCGCGCGAAGCCTCGCTGCATCGCGGCAGCAATCGCGGCCGGATCTGTGGCGCATGTCGTTTCGAACCGAACGCCCGGGACGCTGGGAACGTCCACTTCGGCGTGTTCCAGGATATCGATGGCAGTCATAGGACACCTCGCGTGATGCTCTAGAATCGCCTACGGGCGATAGAGGGTCTGTCCGGCAGCCGCCGACCGGTTGTCAGGGAAAGGCGCGGCGCAGGCGGATTCTGGGATAAGCACGGCTGGGCGCGGATCGGCAACCGGGCTCGCACCCGGCGTCGGATCCTGCAATACGACATCGAAGCTTTGCGCCAAGTGTCGAATCATTGCGCCGTTCGAGCCACTGCACGCCTGTCTGATGAGGAGGACTCACACTGGGCCGCGTCGAGCCCTTGCGTGCCACGATATAACTGTATAGTTATATGTGCATGTTAATACCTCGCCAACGGCTCCTGCGACTTGCCGGCGACCTCATGCTGCTCCTGGCGATGCTCATCGTCGCCACCCACGTGCAAGCGCAAGCGCTCTCCCTCAGCGACGCCATGCGTCGCGCTGACGAATACGCATTCGCCAACATCGCCGCCCGCGGCAGCGACCTCGCACAACGAGCCGACGCCACACGGGCCCTTCGCGGCATACTCCCCACCCTGCGCGCTGACGCCGGCTACCTGCGGACGACGGACCCCGTCGCGGTGTTCGGCACCACGCTTCGACAACGCAGCATCACGGCGCAGGACTTCGACCCCGCGCGACTGAACTTCCCGAGTCCGGCGCCTAACTACACGGCGGCCCTGGTGCTCGAGCAGCCGCTCTTCAATGCCGACGCCTTGCTGGGGCGCAATGCCGCCGGCTCGCTGTCGCGCGCCAGCGCCGCTGACAGCCGCTGGACCGCCATCGACACACGCGTCGAGATCGTGCGCGCGTATTATGGCGCGATACTCGCCGGCCACGAAGTGGCCACGCTCGACGCCGCGTTGCGCGCCGCACGCGAACACGTGCGTCAGGCGGAGGCGCTCGTGAAGAACGGCCTGGTCACTCCGGCCGATGCCCTCCTCGCGAGTGTAAAGGCTGGTGAAGTCGAGACGGCGCTCATCGAGGCGCGCGGGCGCGCGGCAACGGCCCACGCGGGACTTGCCGTTGCGTTAGGCACGCCGTCCGACACGACCATCGCGCTCCCGCTCCGCCTTCCGTCGAACGACGTCATTACAACTCTCGCCCACGCGTCGCGCTCCGCGACGACACTGCGCGAACGCGACGATGTCGTTGCCGCGCAGCTGCGCAGCAAGGCTGCCCAGCAAGATGCGGCGCGAGCCAAATCACTGTACCTGCCACGCATCAACTCCTTTGCGCGCTACGATTGGAATGCCGCGAACCAGCCCTTCACGGGCACGAAGAACTGGACGGTCGGTGTCATGGCGTCATGGACGCCTTTCGCCGGGGCGTACGAGCTCGCCGAGCTGCAAGCGACTGGCGGGCGTCGTCAGGCGGCGGACGCGGCGCGCGAGGGAGCACAGGCTCGCGCTGACCTCGAGCTTGCCAAAAGTGCCGTCGAGCTCGACGTAGGCCTTGCTCGCCTCGCAATCGCGCAGCGTTCGCAACAACAGAGCGCCGACGCGCATCGCATCGTCGCGCGGAAATACGCCGGCGGCATCGCATCGATCGTGGAACTGCTCGACGCCGCGGCCGCAGAAACGGCGAGCCGGCTGGGCGAAGCGGCCGCTCGGTATGCGCTGATCAACGCGGTGGCGACGCGCCAGCGCGCCATCGGCGCGGACCTCTCCGCGATGAGCGCACTCGACAACGCAGCAGTGGCTTCACAACCGAATCCTAACGAACCATAACGAACACTATGAAATCGCTCCACATATCACTTTTTGCGTCGAGCGCGTTGTTGCTCGCCGCCTGTGGCGAAGCGTCGCACAGCGTACCCGTGGCTGAAGCGGCGAGCGTTTCCGCCGACGACTACGTGGTGCGCGACACGCTTTTGACCGCCACGCTCTCCGCCACGGGCATCGCGAACCCGGTTGCCCAGGCGACGCTGAGCACGAAGCTCACAGGAAGCGTCACGGCTGTGCTCGTGCGTGAAGGCGACCGTGTCGCGGCGGGTCAGGTTCTCGTGCGTATCGACGCCCGCGACATCGACGCCAGACAGGAGCAGGCCCGCGCGGCAATCGCCAGCGCGGAAGCGGTTCAGCGGGAAGCAACGCTTCATGCCACGCGCTGGCGTGCGCTGTATGCCGACAGTGCCGCTCCACGCGCGCAGGTCGACGCCGCTGAAGCCGCGTTGGCGCGAGCCAATGCCGCGTTGGAAACGGCCCGTGCGGGTCGGAGCGAGCTGGCGGCGTTAGGTGACTACGCCGTCGTCCGCGCGCCGTTCAGCGGCATCGTGACACGACGATTCGTCGATCCAGGCGCGTTCGCCGCGCCGGGCGCGCCACTGATCAGCATCCAGGACGATGCCCGTCTTCGCGTGACCGTGAGCGTGCCTCCAACGGACGCCAAAGGCCTGCGGCGCGGGATGGCGATGGACGCCAGTGTCGAGGGCCTGAGCGCGAAGGCGACCGTGGAAGGGGTATTCCCTTCTGGCCAAGGTACCGAGCTCTACACGGTCAATGCATTGATACCTAACGCTGGAGCCGCGTTGCCGTCCGGCGGCGCCGCGATCCTGACCATTCC
>JBFMFA010000506.1:0-3453 GCA_040753195.1 Gemmatimonadota bacterium
CTTCGACTACGAGCGCTTCCCCAATAGCGAACACCACCCCACGGAGGGGCATCCCTCCCACGGTGTGCGTGTGCTCCGCGAACTCGGCTATCCCGAAGACATCCTGCGCGCAGTGTTGGGGCACGCGACGTACTGTGATACGCCGCGCGACTCACTCATGGCGAAGACGCTTTTCGCCGTGGATGAGCTCAGCGGCCTTATCACTGCGACGGCACTCGTTAAGCCCAACAAATCGCTGCACGAGGTTGAGGCGAAGTCAGTTCGAAAAAAGATGAAGGACAAAGCTTTCGCGCGAGGCGTGAGTCGCGAAGACGTCATTAACGGAGCGGCCGAACTTGGCGTCGAACTAGACTCACACATCGACTTCGTGATCGGGGCAATGCGCGCTCGCGCGGCCGACCTCGGCCTCGACGGGCAGCCAGACCCTAAACCTTGACGCAGAACGCCAGTGCATTCTTGGACACCCAACATCCAGCCGCCACTACGCGTTTAAGTGATGAACACGGATGTACCGAACGTGACGACGGCAGCTGTTCCGCGCAGGGCCCCTGCGCTCGCGGACGAGGTTAGGTCAGAGGTTGTGGTGGTTGACCTGACGCAGCGCTCGCGTGAGCGTGAGCTTGTCCTGGCGGCTCAGGCAGGAGACGAGGTCGCGTTCGCTGATCTCGTGAGAGCGCACGAACGACGCGCCTATGCGGTGGCGCGCTCGATTGTGCTCACTCATGAGGACGCGGAGGACGCGGTGCAGGAGGGGTTCTTACATGCCTATCGAGCGCTCTATCGGTTCCTGCCGGATCAGGCGTTCGGGGCATGGCTCCACCGAATCGTGGCCAATGCGGCGCTCGACATCACGCGCCGTCGCAAGGTGCGCGATGCCGATGCGCTCAGTGAGACGATCGCTTCGCCGTTTCGCGATCCTGCGGAATCGTCGGAGCTGCGCAGGCGCCTTGAAGCGGCTCTGCAAACGCTCAGCAGTCGTCAGCGTTCGGTGATTGTGTTGCACGACGTTGAAGGGTACAAGCACTCGGAGATCGGCAAGATTCTGGGAATACCGGAAGGCACGGCACGATCCGATCTGCATCATGCCCGGGCACGGTTGCGCGAGGTGCTCGGCGCTGTTCGGAGCGAACTATGACAAGTGATCTGCATAACGAGAATCGAGACGAGATACCGGAGCGGGCGCGGGCGCTATTGAGCGAGATCTACGCAGCGCCGTCGGATCCGGGATATTGGGAGCAGCTGGAGCAGCGCATTCTCGCGCGCGTTAGGCGCGAGGGTCGTATCGCCTGGTGGTCGCATTTTCCGGACTTGGTGCGCACCGGGCTCGTGGCCGCGGCGGCCGCTCTCTTGCTCGCCGGTTTCATCTGGTATCAGGATCGCCGGTCAGCTCAGCGTATGGCCGAGGAACGGCTGCTGCAGCCGCTGATCGATGAAGTCCCAGTGCTCGTGGAAACAATGGCCGACGCGCCCGAGCGCACGCGTGACGCGACGCTGCGCTACGTCATTTCACGTTAGGCGGCGGTTATGCATCAGTCCAAGAACATCGCGATCGCCTTCCTCTTCGGGGCTGTGCTCGTCGGCGGTGCCCTCGGCTTCACCGCGGACCGCATGTGGGGGAACCGTCGCGGCGAGCGTACGCGCGAAATGCTCGATCGCAGACTTGGCTTGAGCGACGAGCAGCGTGCGCAGATCGACGCCATCCTCGACGAACGCCATCGTCAGTCGATGATTGTCTTCGAGACGATCAAGCCGAAGATGGATTCGATTCGGCTGAATGCGCGCGAACAGATGCGCCAGCTCCTGACCGAGGAGCAACGAGCGAAATACGAGGCGCTGCTGAAGGAGCTCAGCGACTCAACCAAGCGGAAGGACCAATGAAGGCTGTGCTGGTTTTGTTCGTCGCCGCGCCCATCGCGGCGGCGGCGCAAGCGCGTCCCGTCGCCACCAATCAAGCGCGTCCCATCGCGCTGGAAGAAGCTGTTCGCCTGGCGCAACGCAACGCACCCGCGACGGTCCAAGCGCGAGGACAGGTCGCCTCGGGCCACGCGGCGCTGCGCAGCGCGTACTCCGCGTTCCTGCCAAGCCTCAGCGTGAACGCGTCCACGTCACGCATTCCCGGCACCGATCGCCTCAATAACGATGGCCAGTTGTTTCGCACGCCCGCAGCCTGGCAATACGGCAATAGCATCTCGGCGAACATGGAGCTTTTCTCTGGGCTCCGTCGCTTCAGCGAATTGCGCGGCGCCAAAGCGGACATCGCCGCGGCTGAGGCGAACGAAACGCTGCAAGAGTTCAACATCGCCCTGAGCGTGAAACAGCAGTACTACAACGTGCTCGCGGCACGCGAATCCGAGGCATCCGCGCAGTCTCAGTTGCAGCAGGCGGAGCAGCAGCTCAAGGCAGCGTCGGCGCGAGTGGCACAAGGCGCCGCTACGAAATCCGACTCGCTTCGGTCGGTGATTCAGGTCGGCAATGCGCAACTCGCGCTGCTCACGGCGCAGAACAACCTGCTCGTCAGTAACGCGACGTTGAGCCGTCTGATTGGAGCGCCGGATCTCGTGACCGCCGTCGACGATTCATTGGAGACGGGAATCGGCACACCCGTCGACAGCGCTCAGCTCGTGTCGCTGGCGAACGAAGGTCCCAGCGTTAGGCAGGCCATGGCGGCGGTTACGGCTGCTTCTGCGGCTGCGCGGACGGCGCGGGCACCGTACCTGCCAACGGTTTCACTCTCCCTTGGCCGGAGCGGCGGCGGTTTGAACAACCCGTTCGGCTTCCGGGACACGCTGTACACGTATTCCAACAGCCTGCGGTTTTCGCTGTCGTATCCGCTCTTCAACGGATACTCGCGCGAAGAACAGGTCACGCGCACTCGGGTACAAGAAGATGTAGCCAGCGCTCAGCTGCGAGATGCCAGGCTCGCTGCGCAGCAACAACTGGTGCAGCATCTGGGGTCGCTGCGGCTGGCCGAAGCGCGGGTTCAGATTCAGCGCGCGTCGGTGGAGGCCGCGGAAGAGGATCTCCGCGTGCAGCAGCAGCGCTATGCGTTAGGCGCTTCCACGTTGCTCGATTTATTGACTTCTCAATTGACATTGAACCAGGCCCGGGCGTCGCTCATTCAGGCACGTCTGGACGCCCGCGTCGCGCGAGCGCAGATCGAAGCGCTCATCGGCCGCGAACTGCGTTAGGCAACGAGAATACTCCCGTGAATGCACGCAAGATCGTCGCGGTTCTGGCTGTCCTGTTGGCCGCTCAAGGATGCGGCGGAAAAGACAAGGAGACCGTCGAAATCCCCGCCGTCGCCGTCGAGCGGCGCGACATCGTGCTCGACGCCACCGCGTCAGGCACGGTCGAGCCGATCAACGTCGTCGAAGTGAAATCGAAGTCGTCCGGGCAGATCACCCGGATGACCGTCGAAACCGGCTCCATGGTAAGCCCCGGCGACCTGCTGGT
>JBFMFA010000507.1:0-3448 GCA_040753195.1 Gemmatimonadota bacterium
GACCTCGGTGACCGGAGCGCAGGGCGTGGTGTCAGGGAATGCCACATTCAACGGCGCGGAAGCGGGAGGGGCCGTCGCGTATCTCATGAGTCAGTCGCGCTCCGTGGGAACTCCGGGCGCCGCGCTCATCGATCAGCGAGGTCTGCGATTCGTGCCTAACGCGGTTGTTGTGCCACCGGGATCCGACGTCGCGTTCATGAACAGCGATTCCGTGCGCCACAATGTCTTCAGCCCAAAACGTGGCGGTGCAGGTTTTGACCTGGGCAGCTACCATAGCGGGGAGCAACGGGTCCGGCGTTTTGACAGCACGGGAGTCTATGTCATCCTCTGCGACGTGCATCCCGAGATGGCGGCGCATGTATATGTGGTGCCGTCGTCTTGGAATGCCCTGAGCGATTCGACCGGCAGCTTCCGCATCACGGGTGTCCCGGCAGGAGTCTACACCCTGGTGGTGCAGTACCGGCGACGAGCGCTCGCTCAACGGTCGATTCGCGTGCTCGACGGAGATAGCACACACGCCAGCATGGCGCTTCTGCCGCTGCGGCGCGCGGGAGCGAGGAGGCCGTCGCAATGAAAAGCCGCACAGTGGCGTGGCTCCTGTTCGGCATAGCCGGCAGTTGCCTAACGCCCCTTTCGCTTTGCGCTGAACGCATTCCCGTGTTCGCCAGAAAGTATCGCACGTCCTGCACGACCTGTCACACGGCGGCGCCCAAACTCAACGTGCTGGGGGAGGCGTTTCGGCTGAACGGCTATCGCTTCCCCAAAAACCAGCAGCTGCTGCGCCAGGAAGCCGCGATCCCGTTAGGCGACGAGGCATGGAAAGAGCTGTGGCCCCGCGCGATATGGCCCGGGGAGTTATCAAGCTCGCCGGGACTGTCCTTGCGCGTGGTGTCGGAGCTGGAGGTGCGTGCCGCGCCCACCACGAATTACAGCTGGACGATGCGTTTTCCGTCCGACGTGTACTTGCTTGCGGCGGCGCCTCTGGGAAGTGGAATGGCCACTTTCGTCGAAGCCGAGTGGGAACCTGACGCTGGCGTGCGCGTACTGCAGGCCAAAGTGAAGGCCCAGGATCCGTTGCCGTTTCTTCCGGAGCGCGCGCTCAACCTCTGGATTGGCCTCCAAGGTCTGTATCCGTTGACGTTTGCCGACCGGCAGATCGACCGTGCGGGGATCTCCCTCTTCAAGTGGCAGCGATTCTCAGCGCGCGAGGTGCGGCTGGCGCGTGCCGACGGCACTGTACTTCCTCCATCGACAAGTCAGTTTCGCCTGGTGCAGTCGCAGCCATCCGTCGAGCTGAACGGCATTCTCGGCGGTCGCATGACGTACGGTGTCGGCGTCGCGCAGGGAAACGGCGTCGCCGAGACCGATGCCAACAATCATAAGGATGTGTATTACCGGCTACGCTACAAGCTCGGTGGGCTGCGCCTGGACGGGCACTTCGATGACACGACGCGAACGCCGTACGCGCGAGCCGGTCAACTGTACGATCGTTCGTTGGCGCTGGAGCACTTTGCGTACTGGGGCGAGGAAACGTTGACAGGACAATCGCCTGACCCGATTCGCGCGTTAGGCGTGAGCGCCCGGGCGCTGGCCGGCCCGCTGGACATCGGTGCCGGCTGGACGCGCGTGGAGTACGGCGCACCCTGGGGCGATGTGCGCAACGACGAGGCCCACTTTACGAGTCTGTTTGCGAAGGCCGAATACATCGCGCTTCCCTGGCTCATCGCGTCCCTCAAAGGCGAACACTTCGTCTTTTCCGAGAGCGCGGTGCTGCGCCGCGACGGGTATGTGCGCGGGGCGCCAAATGAGGACGTCCTCGCGCCCGGCGTAATCGCGCTGGTACGGGCCAATGTTCGGCTGGTCGCCGAAGGCGAGTTGTATATCAGCGATCGCCGCTCGCGCGAGGCCGGGCGTGGGCGGCCGCACGTCCTGTGGCTGCGACTCGATCTCAGTTTTTGAGACTGCTAGCCACGACGCGTCTCAGGTGAGACAGCCAGCGTCTCACGTGGCTCACCTGGCGCCCTAACACCCACCAAACGCACCAGACCTAACGCGCGTTCATGCAAAGGCTTAGCGACGCATAGCCGGGACGTGGCCCCTGGCGCTGTTTGTGCCTTTGCGGAGGAGCGTCGGACTGCCACCGAGCGGCGGTCCGCAGTCGACGCTTAATCCGGAGATCATTCCATGACGTTAGGTCGAGTCGTTCGCGCTGCCACAATCGGTTGCGTGTGCGCGAGCTTCGCCATTGCGCAAAGCGCCAGCCCCGAGCCCAAAGGGCAGGTCGTAATCATCAAGATGATAGATAAGTCCGCGACGGAGTTCGTGTTCGAGCCGGCCAACGTGGTGGTTCGGTCGGGCGATGTCGTACGCTTCGTTCAGACGGCCGCGATGCCGCATAACGTGGAGTTTCGTGAAGTGCCGGCCAGTGCCTCGCTGGCCGAGGCAAAGACGGGGCCGTACCTAACGACGCCGAATCAGACCTACGATGTCACCATTGATCAGCGATTCACCAAAGGTACGTACAACTTCGTGTGCGTGCCACACGAAGCTATGGGGATGAAGGGGACGATCACCGTTGCGTCGACGTCGTCCAAGTAGCCTAACGAACAGGGACGGGCGCCTCCGAGCGCCCGTCCCGAGGAGAGCACGATGCGTCGCTGCCACGTCGTTGCGTTAGGGATGGTCGCGGGCCTGGGCTGGCCGTCCTCGTTGGCGCCCCAATCATCGAATGGCACCTCGGCACCGTCGCGCCGCCTCCCTGTGGGCGCACCCGCCACTCAGGTCGTGGTGTGGCCGCCGCAGCCGGAGCCTACCAGGATTCGCTACGCCGGTGTGCTGCGCTCCGAGGCCGATCTTGGCAAGCGCCGCTCCGCGTTAGGTTTTTTTGCGCGCCTCGTGGCCGGCACGCCGCCTCCAGTAGAAGTGATCGCGCGGCCACACGACGTCTGGGTGGACGGTCACAACCGCGTGTACGTGACCGATGCGGCACGCCGCCGTCTGCTTCGATTCGATCCAGCCACCAAGTCCGCAACAGCGATTGGCGAAGCCGGCCTGGGCCGCATTGCGAAGCCCATGGGACTGACGGGAACGGCTGATGGCAGCGTCTTTGTGGCCGACCAGGCGTCCAAACACGTGGCCCAGTTCGATGCAGAGGGGAAGTTTCGTCGCGCGTTCGGCGGCCCCAATGAGCTTCTCAATCCCGTCGATGTCGCTATCGACACGTTAGGCAGTCTCCTGTATGTGGCCGACAGCTACCTGCATCAGATCGTGGTCTTCGACACGCGCGATGGCCGGCTCGTGCGTCGCATCGGCCGCACGGCCGCCGATGCGACGACCAAACGCGCGGCGGACAATGGTGCGTCGAAGGAAGCACACGGTGATGGTGGAGCGGCGGCGCTCGGGCACCCCGCGGGGTATTCCCCCGAACCGCGCGACGTCGTGCCTAACC
>JBFMFA010000508.1:0-3433 GCA_040753195.1 Gemmatimonadota bacterium
GCGTACCGGCCGTGTGTAACGGCAAGCTCGTCTATCGCGACCGTTCGTTGTTAGGCGCGCGTTGGGCGGCTGGTTGGTCCTAACGAAAGCCGTGAAATTGTTGACCCACGGTGCCGCCCAGAGTTGTTGTGGGCCGTTGCGGCGCGGTCCAGCGTCCGGATTCAACGTCGTACCACCGCTGCTTGAGTCGATCCGAAAAGGCAGTGAGGATTTCAGGACCTTGCGGCCTCGAGCGTATTTCCTCGACCAGAATTCCAGCATGCGCGCGGGTCGCTACGCCGACCAGCTTCACGAGACCGCGATATGCCGCAACGAAGTCGGGCGCGGTAAAGGTGACACGTTGATCCTCGTATTCTATTCCGGGCACGCTGTCGAGCACGGCGATGTCTGATGGCGGGACAGCGTGCAACGCGGCGACCACGGGCTCGGTTACCCGCGCCGCTTTCGTTTCGCCAGCGCGCAGTTTGCGCAGCGCACGCTCTGCCGCACTCTTCAGATCGGCACGTGCGTCCGCCAGTGGTCGCGGCTCAGCGCTATCGGCAGAAATCGCGCGCTTGACGGTCACGAACTCGAGCCAGGGGAGCGTCGCGAGGTCCTTGGCCAGCCGGTCGTCACCTGAGGCTAAGATAACGGGCACTCCGACGCGCCCCCACGACAGAGCGACCAGCTCCGTCTCTGTAATGGCTCGACCGTGGATAAGAAACTCGATGCCTAACGTGTACGTGTGAGAAGCAAAGCCGCCGCTCCCGGTTTTGGCGTGCATGCCGACAACGGCGATCGCGTCGTATGCGCCGGGCTGCACGAGGTCTACGTACGAATCAAACGACGAATCTCGCAGCACCTGTTGCGCACGTTTATCGAGGAGGTCCCGGCGTACATCGGGTTGCGGGTTTCCGCTCCCATGACCGTCAACGACATGAACCTCGGTGGCGCCTCCTGCGTAGAGACCATCGACAACGGCGTTGACATCACCGACCAGCAACTCCTGGCCTTGCGCATACTGCGGCGTTCCGAAAAAGTAGGTTCGTGGGTCGTTCTGACCCGCGAGGCCTTCCATATCGTGCAGGACGAGCACGCGTATGCCGTCACTCGTGTCGGGTCGGACATCGATCGTCGTCCACAGTTCCGAGGAGGTTGTCTGCACGGGTGTGCGCGCGCACGCGACGCTCAGAAGGAGCGATGCGATGCAACCCCAGGATTGACGCGTCATGTGAGCGTTGGGAGCGCGGTGGAGTCACAAAAGGCGAGGACCGCCTAACCATGATGTGGCTGCGACACGCCGTCGCGATTGCGGTCTTGCCGTTTACAGTCGCGTTGATCATTCCGGTTTTCCTCGCCCGACGCAATGGGGTCGCTCTCGACGTAGGCGACAGCGTGGCGCAGTTGCTGGCGCAGACCGGTGGCCTGGTGGCGCTTGTCGTCGGAGTTCTGCTATTCATCTCGTCGCTCAGGCGTTTCGCCGGCGAAGGGCGCGGCACGTTGGCGCCGTGGGATCCGCCACGAGAACTCGTGGTGCGTGGACCATACCGCTTCGTGCGGAATCCGATGATCTCGGGCGTGCTGCTGGTGCTCCTCGGCGAATCCCTCGTGCTACTTTCGCGCGCGCACCTTATGTGGGCCGTGGCGTTTTTTGTCATCAACGCGGTGTACATACCGCTGCTCGAAGAACCGCAGCTGGCCACTCGGTTCGGTAGAAGCTACGACGAGTATCGTCGGCATGTGCCGCGGCTCATTCCACGCCTAACGCCTTGGGATTCTTCGCGGCCATAGCGGCCGTCGGTGGATCGCCGGGACCTAGCTCGCGCGCTGGATCTCGAAACGACAGCACGGCCGTCCATCACGTTCGCAACGCTGGCGCACGTCGGCGCCGAGATAGTCGGCGAGAAAGCTCTCCAATGCCAAACAGACTTCCCGGCGCCCGTGAACCGCTTCGGCCAGCACGCAGCCGGAACTGCGGATCGTAAAGATGCCGCCCTTTGCCACCATTTCATTAGGTGAGCCGAGGTCCTGCAGTAAAGCCGATGCGGCGGCCACGCGTTCGCGCAGCGAACCCTTCGGTCGTTCGAGGCCACCGGCCATGCGCTTGCCCACGTCGCGCATGATCGCGCTGAGCTGGCGTTCAGCGAGACGATCCCCGAGCACGCGCGTTAGGTGCGCGACGAAAGGGACGTAGGCGCGCGAAAGCGACGACTCGACTCCTGGCGCAATAGCGTAGACACTGGCTGGGCGTGTTTGGCCGCGCGTCGCCGTGACGTGAATGACGCCGTCGCGTTCGAGCGCGAGCAGGTGCAGACGCACGGCGTGATACGTCATGCCAAGCTCCGCCGCGACCTCGCGCGCGGTCATCGGCGCGCGGCGGATGAGATCGACGACGCGATCGCTGGTAACGGTGCGTTGCCGAGGGCGTTGTGAACGCTGAGCCATAGGCGGACCAGATATTGCAGTTATTGCTTACATATCTCAACAATGGCGCGCGCCGGGTTGCGCGCCCATGCGTAAGAAAGGAGCCCAGTCTCATGCCGCGCAATGTCCAGTATGTCGCGTTGTTTGCCGTTGCCGCGATCACGCTCGCCTGTCAGGATCGTCCTCCGACTCGACCCGATGTACATGACGCCGCCCTCGCCGCCGAGGTGCCGGGTGATCTCGACCGGGGCCGCACGATTTTCGCTTCGACACGTTCGGCGATGAGACCTTCTGGACTGATACGCTGCGGATGCACGAGGTAATCCGCACGAGCGTGAGCCCGGCGACCGCATTGTCTGTTGGACTCAAGGTCGATGCGGCGGCGCTTCCGCCAGCCGTCAAAGAAGCCATTCGCGAAGGACAGATAGACCTGAACGATCCCGCCGTCACTGTCACGCTGCTGAAGCTCAAAGCGGTTGTCGGCGTCATGGGGGAAGTGGGGGAGAACAACACGTTGAGGCGGGTCGGCATAACGTGCGCGCTTTGTCACTCGACGGTGGACAACTCGTTCGCCCCCGGGATTGGAAACCGTCTCGATGGCTGGCCGAATCGCGATCTCAATGTCGGTGGCATTGTCGCTCTGTCCCCCGCCCTAACGCCGGCGCAGAAGGCGGTCTATAGCTCGTGGGGGCCGGGGATGTACGATCCGCGCTTCAACATCGATGGCAAGAACGTCCCGATCGTGATTCCGCCCGCGTTCGGACTGCGCAACGTTGCGCGAGAGGTATACACCGGGGACGGTCCGGTGTCGTACTGGAATGCGTACGTCGCGATCACGCAGATGCACGGCCACGGGACGTTCGTGGACCCGCGCATCGGGGTATCGGTGAGCAACCCGCCGGATCTCGTCTCCTCGAAGCTGGATGCGCTACGGAACTATCAGTTGAGCCTAACGCCGCCACGCGCGCGACCCGGGACGTTCAACCCGGCAGCGGCGGAGCGCGGCCGGGCTGTGTTCTTTGGCGCCGGG
>JBFMFA010000509.1:0-3426 GCA_040753195.1 Gemmatimonadota bacterium
CGGTTGATGAGCCATGCGCGGCGGGAGAGGGTGGTGAGCTCGCCGATCGAGCTTTCTTCCGGCGGGAGTGTACGCTGCGCCAATTCGCGCTCCAACGCGCGCGCGCGATCGACGACGCGGGCGAGGCGGTTGGTCATGACACTGAGCATGGCGCCGATGGCGGAAAGAAGGAACACCGGGGCAACGGCGAGTTGAATGACGTGCGCAACGGCTGTTACTCCGGTCTCCTGAGCGCTTGTCATTTACCGATCTGCGCGAAGAGGTCGTGTAGCGCCTTCATCACGAGCGACCACGTCGTCGTGGTGGGTGCAATGACGTCGAAGTGGCCTGCCAACGGAGCGTCCACGAGCCTAACGAGTGTGTCCCGCGCCGCCACCGTGAGTTGGTGGTACGCGAGACCCGCCGGACCCCAACTACGGTCTTGCGCGCCGACAACGAGGATCTGCGGGACGCCAATCGGCACCATCAACGACGGAGAAACGTCGCGGTAGCGCTCGGGCACCTGTTCGGGCGATCCACCCATGAGCTTGTCGATGACATGACCGCACACGCGCTGTTCATGGAGCAGCGGCAGGACCGGTGCAGGAGCAAGGCCAAGCACGGCCTGCACCACGAGCGGACGCTCGGCGCGCAACGGACTCTCCGCGCGAATGCGCGAGCGCGCTGCGAGCCACAGCGCGAAGTTCGCGCCGGCCGAATGGCCCGCGGCCACGACGCGACGGAGATCGAGCGGGTACTGGTTCGTTAGGGTTCTGAGATGATCGGCGGCACGACCCACGTCTTCGAACGTGCCGGGCCAGCCGCCCCCCTCGTTGCCAACGCGGCGGTATTCAATGCTCCAGACCGCGTAGCCGGAGTCGGCGAAGGCCTGCTCCAGCGCTCCCGCGTGGGCGATGTCGTACTGAGAGAGGTAGCAGCCGCCATGGATGAAGACCACAACGGGATGCGGTCCAGGCCCTTTGGGTAATCGAAGATGCGCAAACTGGAACGGGTCGGCGCCATACGCGATGCGATGCTGCGGAGGTGGCGCTGGGATGGCGGCGAGCTCATTGAACGTTAAGGGTCGTTGCGCCTGCATGATAGTCGTTAGGCACGACACTCCGAACGCTGCTGCTGCAGTGCGCAAGGTGAGCAGAGGGATCATCATCGCATTTTCAGGTGTTACTGATGCCTGCTGGTGGTCATTTGAATGAAAAGCACAACCGCCGCAAGCACCCACGGGCCGAACGCGATCAGCAAACCCAGTTTGGCGTTGTTCTTCGCGGTTGAGAAGTAGAAGCCGGCAGCGCCAAGTGCGAGAAAGAGAACGGCGAATATGACCGTCGTTGTTTGGGCGTATTTGCTCGTTTGCAGAATGCCAACGGCGTTGAGCAGCGCCCGCAACCCAAAGTACAGGTTTACCGACGAAATCAGCCACACGAATACTTTCATCGAGATTGGCCTCGCCTAACGGCTCGAGCAAGTTTGACGGCTACTTGGTGAAGGCCCGCCACCACCAGATACACAATCGCGGCCGATACGAGAATGTGTGCGGCGAGCTGGCCGTAGTCGATGAAGCCCAGCCGCGCGTAGTCGATCTCCGGGACGCCGACGGCCTTGAGTACCGGCGCCACGACGATTTGCGATGGCGCGGTTATCAGCACCGTGCCAAACCCGCGCAGGTTGATCCAGCCACCATGTGAATGACGGACCTCGTCCTGTGTTACGTACGTGGCGGCGAGGGCATAGACCACCGCAACGACGCCGGCGATCCATGATTTGGGCAGGCGCACGGCGAGCACAGCCTAACGGGCCGCGTGACCGCCGTTAGATTTCATCGCATCCGATGCATCAGTTTGATCACATACATGAAGAGCATGCATATGTCGGCCGATCGTTTGCCTGTGCTCGAGATGCGCGATCTGCGCCTCGTCGTCGCGGTAGCGGAACATGGTGGTTTGACGCGCGCCGCACCACACCTCAACGCTACGCAATCGGCTCTGAGCCATCAGCTGAAAGAGCTGGAGACCCGACTCGGCTCGCCGCTTTTCGAGCGCGTGGGTCGTCGCATGATCCCTACGATGCGCGGCGAACGCCTCATAACGCGTGCTCGCGAAATCCTCGGCGCGCTCTGTGAGGCGGAAGACGCGCTCATTGGCACTGGCGGCGCACCGGAGGCGCGCATCCGCCTCGCTACTGAGTGCTACACCTGTTACCACTGGCTCCCGCCTATTCTGCAGCGGTACTCGGCGGAGTACCCGCGGGTCGAAGTCCAGGTCGTCGCGGATGCGACTGATCAGACCCTGCCGGCGCTCGTGACGGGCATGATCGACGTGGCTATCGCGCACAGTGACGTGCGTGACCGGCGCCTAACGGGCCAGAAGCTCTTCAAGGACGAAGTCGTCGCGATTATGTCGCCGCAGCACCCCCTGGCGCGCAAGGAATACATCGAGCCCGCGGACCTCCAGGGCGAACACGTCTATCTTTACTCGGAGCTCGAGCACAGCTGGGTGTACCGAGCGATCTTGCGACCGGCCGGCGTACCGCCACGTCAGACGACGCGCATCGCGTTGACTGAAGCGACGGTCGAGCTGGTGAAGGCGGGGCTAGGCATCGCCTTTCTCGCCCGCTGGGCCGTGCAGCCGCACGTGCGCGATCGCACGATCCGCGCGGTGTCGTACGGTCGTACCGGATTGCATCGCACCTGGCACCTCGTGACGCGGAAGGATCCCGAGATGCCCGTGCATCTCCGCGCTTTCACGGGATTCTTGCGCGAGTCGTTTCGGCTATCGCCGCGGTCGAGCAAGGCGCCACAGCCGCTGCGTGTCGCCCAGTGAACATGCATGAAGCCCGTACATCATAGTGATACGAACGTTCAATTTGCCTCATGGCACCATCGTGCCGAAGTTGCATCGCATGTCGACCACCATCTCGCATCAGAATACGGATCTCCGCTATCCGGTTGGACCGTTCGTTCGGCCCGATTCGCTGGACGACGCGCAACGCCGAGCCGCCATCGCCTCCATCGCGGAGACGCCGCGACTTCTACGAGCCGCCATCTCGGGAATGACCGCACAGCAGCTCGAGACGCCTTACCGGCCGGGGGGCTGGACCGTGCGACAGGTCGTGCACCATGTCGCCGACAGCCACATCAGCGGCTACACGCGATTCAAACTCGCATTGACCGAGAACACGCCGACGATCAAACCGTACCAGCAGGCAGAGTGGGCCGAGCTGGCTGACACAAAAACGGCGCCACTGGAGACGTCGCTCACCCTGCTCGACGCACTCACCGACCGCTGGGTGCGCGTGCTGCGTGCGATGTCGCCAAGTGATTTTGAGCGTCTGTTGATCCACCCGGAGCACGAGACGCCGTTATCTCTGGATCAGATGCTGGCGCTCTACGAATGGCACGGGCGGCACCACGTGGCGCACGTCACTCTGGTG
>JBFMFA010000510.1:0-3424 GCA_040753195.1 Gemmatimonadota bacterium
GGGGAGTTTGTGGACTACTTTGTGGTTCTGCGCGCGCTCAATTAATATGAACTCGACTCGGTCTTTCACCTCGGCGCACAGACCATCGTGGGGACCGCGTCACGCTCGCCGCTGTCGACCTTTGAGTCGAACATTAAAGGGACATGGGTGCTGCTGGAGGCGGCGCGCACGTTAGGCAGTCGCCTGCAGCGCATCATTGTGGCGTCGAGCGACAAGGCCTACGGCGAACACGAGAAGCTGCCCTATACAGAAGACACGCCGCTCGTGGGGCGCTTCCCTTACGACGTTTCCAAATCGTGCGCGGACCTCATCTCGCTGGCGTACTTCTCCTCGTTCAAGCTGCCCGTCGCGGTCACGCGCTGCGGCAACCTGTACGGCGGCGGTGACCTCAACTTCAATCGGTTGGTCCCAGGTACCATCCGCTCGGCGCTGGAAGACAAGTCGCCCATCATTCGCAGCGACGGCACCTTCGTGCGCGACTACTTCTATGTGAAGGACGCCGTCGACGCCTATCTCGCACTCGCCGAGCGCATGCCGGAAGACGCCTTCGTCGGTCAGGCGTTCAACTTCGGCACTGAAACGCCGATGTCGGTGATCGCCATGGCGCAGAAGATTCTCGAAGTGTTAGGCAAACAGCATCTGCCGCTCACGATTCTCAATCAGGCGACAAACGAAATCCCCAAGCAGTATCTCGATTGTAGCAAGGCCCGACGTCTGATGCATTGGGAGCCGAAATACACGCTGGAAGATTCGCTGCGTGACACGGCGCAGTGGTATCGCGGATGGCTTGCACGTACGCGCGGCGAGAGCAGCGCGGCTGAAGCGAAGGTGCGATGAGCCGTCAGCCGCATATCGTTGTGTTAGGCGGTGGTCCTGCTGGTTGCGGGGCCGCTTATCAATTGCGTCGCACCGGCAAGGCGACCGTCACGCTCCTCGAGCGCAGCGACGTCGTCGGCGGGAACGCCGGCAGCTTTTATTGGGGAGACCAGTGGCTGGATTACGGAAGCCACCGCTTGCACCACGCTGTTGATCCGGAGGTTTTGAAGGACATCAAAGCGTTGTTAGGCGACGATTTCCGCGATCGAGTGCGCCACGGCCGCATCCGCCTGCGTGGCAAGTGGCTGCACTTCCCCATTCAAACGCTGGATTTGCTCAAGCGCCTGGACAAGGGCTTTGCGTTCGGCATGGCACGCGATCTCGTTGCGCGAAAGATCAGCAAGGCGCCAGAAGGCGATACGTTTGCGTCGGTGCTGCGGGCCAACCTCGGCCCGACGATGTGCGAGCATTTTTACTTCCCGTATGCGCGCAAGCTGTGGGGGTACGAGCCGGAGCAGCTCTCCGGGATTCAGGCGCGCAAGCGCGTGTCGGCCGGGTCGTTCGGAAAGCTGATCAAGCGGCTGATCAAGCCGCCTGGCGGCGGCAACTTCTTTTATATGCGCCGCGGGTACGGCCAGATTTCGGAGGTCTACGCGAACGCAGCTACTTCGTTAGGTGCCGAATTGGCGTTAGGGTGGGGGGCGGTGCGCGTCGAGCGCTCGCAGCAGCCCGGCTTCACGTGGACCGTGACGGCGCAGCGCAACGGCGCGTCGCGCCAGATCCACGCGGATCATATCTGGTCCACCATCCCGATCACCTTGCTGGCGCGCAGCATGGCTCCTGCCCCTGACGCGAAAGTGCTGGCTGCCTCGGGGCAGATCAGCTATCGCGCGATGGTGCTTGTCTATTTGCAGCTCGATCTGGATCAGTTCACGACGACGGACGCACACTATTTTCCGGAAGCCAACGTGCGGGTGACGCGGCTCTCCGAGCCCAAGAACTATTTCGGGTTGCGTGAGCCCAAAGGGACGACGGTGCTGTGCGCCGAGCTTCCCTGCTCCACGGATGAAGATCTGTGGTCGATGGACGATGCTTCGTTAGGCAAGTTCGTGGCGGCGGATATGGCCCGCGCCGGACTTCCGCTGCAGCGTCCACCGATCGCGGTGCACGTGCGACGCCTGAAGCAGGCGTATCCCGTCTACTTGAAGGGGTATGAGGTTCCCTTCGGCGTTCTGGACGATTGGGCGGCGTCCACACCGAACCTGCTCGTGTACGGACGCCAGGGTCTGTTCGCACACGACAATACCCACCACGCGCTGTACATGGCGTACGCCGCGACCGACTGTCTCAACGGCAACGGGACGTTCAACCACGGCAAGTGGGCGGACTACCGCAAGATCTTCGCGACGCACGTGGTGGAGGACTGATCGACTCCGGCGTGCGACAACAGCGGCACGAGCCCGTCCCCTGGGTGGCGCTAGGCGCGCTTATGCTTGTCGCCGTCATCGCGCGCGGGATCGGCTTGAACGGCGGCTTGTGGATCGACGAGATTTATTCGCTGGTGCGTTCGTTCCGGTCACCGCTGGCGAGTATCCTCACGGAGTACTGGGGCGACAACCACCACCCGCTGTATGCCGTGCTCGCGCACGCATCGCGCGGAGCGTTCGGCGAATCGGCGTGGAGCGTTAGGCTGCCGGCGCTGCTCTTCGGCGTGGCGACAATCCCTGCCCTGTTCGCTTTGGCTGAGCGGCTGGTATCTCGGCGCGAAGCGCTCCTGGCCGGTGCGCTGCTTGCCGTTTCATATCACCACGTGTGGTTCTCACAAAACGCGCGCGGCTATAGCGCCATCGCGTTTTTCGCTGTCGTGCTGACATGGCTGGCGCTGCGCGGCCTCGACGCCAATGAGACGCGCGCCTGGTACTGGTACGCGTGGGTGTCGGCGCTGGCCGCGTTCACGCACCTAACGGCGATTCTCGTCGTTGTAGGCCACGCGGCGGCCGTGGCCACTTACCTCTTGCTGTTCGATAGATCGCCGGGTCGTGCGCTCGTGTTCAGGCGTGCTGCGACGGGCTTCGTGCTCGCCGCTGCGCTGACGCTCGTGCTGTACGGAGCCATGCTGCCGCAGGTCGTGGACTACTTCACGAACCGGCCGTCCAACCTCGTCGGCGTTTCGACAACACGCTGGGCCGTGCTCGAGGGCGTCCGCGTACTGCTGCTCGGGTTGAGCGGCGGTATGATCGTCGCCGGTGTCGTCGCGTTGGCGTTAGGCGCCGTGTGTGTACTCAGCGGGTTCGTGAGCCTGTGGCGCCGGTCGCCGGCGTTCGTCCTCCTATTGATGTTCCCGGTTCTTGCAACAATCGCCGGCGCGGCCCTCGCGCGCGGCACGATGTATCCGCGCTTTTTCTTTTTCGCTATCGGTCCGATGCTCATCGTCGTGATCCGGGGAGGTTTCGCGGTCGTGGACTGGCTCGCCCGTCAAACGTCGTGGCGACTCCTCTCCAATCCGGGTAGGCTGGCCAGCACCGGCGTTGGCGCGATCATTGTGTTGTCAGCCCTCTCCCTGGTACCTAACTACCGCTATCCGAAGCAGGACTTCGAAGGCGCGATG
>JBFMFA010000511.1:0-3421 GCA_040753195.1 Gemmatimonadota bacterium
CCGTTCGTCAGAAGCAGGGGAATCCATCCTAACGAGTGCGAGCTAAAAAAGCACGCCGTACTCTACCGCGCAAGTAGTTAGGCGTCGCGAGGGTCACCTTCCCGGACGCATGCCTAACAGTAGAATAGCTGACGCCGCTACGTGGGAAGGCTTTGGGGGCCGATCGTACGCCTCGTTAGGATGCGTCTATTGGATCGTGAACTGCCGCTTCATTCCGTGGGCAACGTGCGGCTTCCCGTCTTTGGCATCTGGGACGAAGCAAAGGAAACCATACTCGCCCGGACTGAAATCGGCGCTCAAATAGTTCACCACCCCGGTGCCCTGTGGCGTCGTCCCGCCGACGAGCTTTCCCGGCGCCGGACCCTGCGGCTTTCCGGCCCATGCGGTAAAGTCGTCGAGCGTCTTACCAGGCTCGAGTTGAACGATCACCAGCTCGTGTGGCTGCGACGCCGTGTTCTCAACGCGGATGACATGGCGTCCGGCCGTGAGCGGAACGCTGGCTTCGAATGCGTAGTCGGTCAAGGTAATCGTTAGGTCCGTTGCGGGCGCCGAGGTCGTCCCCTCCCGATCGACCACGGTCAGCGACTTCACCATGCCCTTGGCGAAGTGGGGCGTTCCATCGGGCGACGGGATGAGGCACAACACGACATAGTTTCCCGCCTTCAAATCCACCGTGACCTCGGGCGCTCCCATATCGCTCGCGTTAGGTCCGCCAACGAAAACAGCCCAGGCGGGAATCCGGCTCTTCGCGAATGCGTCCAGCAGTTCGCCCGCCACGTGGCCGCTGTCGAGCCGCACGAGTACCGCATGATGCGGCTCGGCGCCGTGATTCATCACGCCGATACGGGTGAAGCCGGCCGGCACCGTATCCGGCGCGTCGAAGCTGAACTCCTGCGCCATGAGCATCAGGGAGTGCTGCGGCGGCGCGGCTGAGGTCGTATCGGTCGCGTCTCTCTCGCCGCGGCCGCAAGCGATCAAAGTGATAACTCCAACAATGGAGGCAACGCGCAGAGGCATCATGGAAGAGTCGGTTTGAGTTATTCGTCTAGCCTAACACGCAGAGCGCCCTGCCAGAGTTGACGGCACGACGCTGCGGGACCTTTTTCACCCGGCCAGGATTATTTACCCGGACACCCTACCACTACAAATGACTGCCCAACGCGCGCTCGCCACCCTCGGTGGTGGCTGCTTCTGGTGCCTGGAAGCGGTTTATCAGCAGCTCGACGGGGTTGAACAGGTCGTGTCAGGCTATGCCGGCGGCCACGTCGAGAACCCTACTTACGAGCAGGTCTGTGGAAAGAAGACCGGACATGCCGAGGTTGTTCAGCTTGCATACGACCCGTCGCGAGTCAGCTACCGCGAACTGCTCGAGGTCTTTTTCTCTATCCACGATCCCACAACACTCGATCGTCAGGGGAACGACGTAGGCCCGCAGTATCGCTCGGTGATCTTTTATCACGACGACGATCAGCGTCGAGTCGCCGAAGACATCATTGCTGAACTCGCGGCGGAGCATGCGTTCGAGCAGCCGATCGTCACTGAAGTGAAGCCGCTCACGCGCTTCTATCCAGGCGAGGCGTACCATCAGAACTATTTCGCGCAAAATCCGGCGCAGCCGTACTGCGCGTTCGTGATCTCGCCAAAGGTTGCGAAGTTCCGTAAGAAATTCGCGGATCGGCTACGCGCGTCGCCGGCTCGCTGAGCGAGCGGGACGCGACGGCTTGATATCTTGACATTCTACAATAGGCCGCCGCTTATTGTAGACTAACAAGATATAGGCGGCTCCTTTGGCGATCTCGAAATCCGACCTGCTGCAAGGCACGCTGGACCTCCTCATCCTGCAGACGCTGCAGAAGGGTCCACTGCACGGCTGGGGAATCTCGCGACACATCCGCGAACGCACGCGCGATGTGCTGAATGTGAACCAGGGGTCGCTCTATCCGGCGCTGTATCGGCTTGAAGACCGTGGTGTGATCGCGGGGAGCGACGCGCTGTCGGAGCAGGGACGGCGAGTCCGCGTCTACAAGCTGACCGCGGCAGGCAAGCGCGAATTAGCCGTGGAGCAGTCGCTGTGGCGGCAATTCGCGGCGGCAGTCGACCTGGTCCTACAGCCGGCCTAACGTCAATGCGCAGCACCTTCCGCGGGCTCGCGCGGCGCATGCAGCGGGCCTTGTGGCCGAGTCGTGTGGATCGTCAGCTACGAGACGAGCTGCAGTTTCATGTCGATTCGGAAACGGCGGCCAAAGTAGCGAGTGGCATGTCGCGCGCGGACGCGCACCGCCTAACGCTTGCCGAGTTGGGTGGTGTGGAGCGGTGGCGCGAGGAGGTACGCGGCCAGCGGCCTGGCGGATCCGCCGAGTTGCTGCTGCGAGATGTGCGATTGGCGCTGCGCGGCCTGTGCCGCGCGCCGGCATACACGGTGCCGGCCATCGCCACGCTGGCGTTAGGTATCGCGGCGTTGGCAACGATTGCCAGTCTCACGTCGGCAGTCCTGCTGCAGCCGTTGCCGTACGAGGCGCCGGGACGTCTCGTCGCGCTCTGGGAGCGCAACGTGCCGCGTAACCGGTCGCGGAATGTGGTGAGCACGCCGGTTTTCGAGGCGTGGCGTACGCGCAGCCGCACGCTCGACTCCGTGACCGCATTCATGCCGCAGAGCGACGTGTGGCTTTCGGATCAGGGGCCGGAACGCATCTTCGGCGCGCGCGTGAGTCCGTCGATGTTCGCACTCCTCGGTCGACGGCCCGCGATCGGGCGGGGCTTTTCGTCGGACCGAGCCGGCGAGGTCGTGCTCAGTCACAGCTTCTGGACGCGGCGACTCGGCGCCGACTCTGCGATCGTTGGCCGCGCGATCAGGATGAGCGGCGAGTTGGTGACCGTCGTGGGCGTCATGCCTAACGACTTCGTCCCCCTGCAGTTCGGGTGGCTCGGCGAACAGGAGTTCTGGCGCCCGCTGGACCTGAGCGAAACGCGTGGGTGGGGGCGCTTTCTGCTCGCGGCCGGTCGTCTCCGCCCAAGCGCCACGCACGACATGCTGAAGAGCGATTTAGCCACGATCACGACGCAGCTGCGCGGCGAGAAGGCGCTCGGTGAGGCGTGGGACTCGCACGCCTTCGCGCTGACTGATGAGATCACAGGTAGCGTAAGGCCGTCGCTTATTGCGCTCTCGATCGCGTCGCTGCTGTTGCTGGCGATGGTGCTGACCAACACGTCACTTCTCACGCTGGCGCATTTGCGGCAGCGCGCGCCGGATCGCGCGCTGCGGACGGCGCTGGGCGCGAGTGGCAACAGACTTCGACGCGAACGACTGATCGTCAGTGCGATCATTGGCGCTGCCGGCGCCACGTTCGGGGCCGTCCTCGCCCTCGGTACCATTCCGCTACTGCTCCGCATTCTGCCTGACGATGTCCCCCGCGCCTCCAGC
>JBFMFA010000512.1:0-3414 GCA_040753195.1 Gemmatimonadota bacterium
GGTTGCGAGGCTCAGGCCGATGGCTAGAAACAGAATGGGGCGCATGGCTCCTGGCGTTCAGAGAAAGCCGCGATGCCGCAGGTTACGTCGCGACGCTAGTGTTCTCGCGACGGGGATCGAAAATGAGTTCCAGCCCAACCTTACGCCATCCTGCCGCAACGAAGGCCGGCGCCGCGTCGCTGCGAACGGCCGATGCGTCGTCGATGGTGCGGATGCGGAATTCGCGCGGGCGCAGGGCGCCTTCGGCGCCCCGCCGCAGGTATCGCGTCAGGGCCTGTGCCGCAGCTGGAAGATCCTCCGTTGCGGCGTTAGGCAACGTCCGTACGCGTTCCAGACGTCCTTCCACGGCCAGAACCGCGCGTCCGCCGCGCGTAACGAGAATCCCGCGCCCCGCGCGCGGACGTGCATCGCCGCCAGCGCCTTCCTGCGAGCCGCGCGCCCAGCGATACGCGTTCGCGGGATCCCGGACGCTCATGCACACCGCGGGCGGATCGCTCTCCGCGGCCACTTCGCGCAGACGCTCGACGGCGTCGGGGAGAGCAAACTGGGCGCCGGAGAGTCCCTGCACGAAGTACCCGCGCCGCACCATGCCCCGCAGCTCCATATCCCTCAGTTGCTCGTACACGGCACGCCACGGCACAATGGGCTGCTCTCGTCGGTGGATATCGCGTCCCACGACTCCATAACGTTCCAGCCACGTTTGCGCGACCAAGTGAGCCAGCTGCGCCTCGTCTTCGGAACGTGGCGCCGGCGCCGCGTTAGGCAGTGTGACGAGCGACCAGCGGCCCGCCCACCCATCGGCGCGGCCCGGGCGATCGGGCCGCTGCCAGCGCGGCAAGCGCGTCACGTTAGGCCGACGCTGGACGATGGGTGACTGCCGCTGGAAATCGGCAGGAAGCCAGCGCGTGGGATCGCGGCTTTCTCTGTCGCGCGCTTGAAACGGTCGAAGGCGGGCCACGGCGCGCAGGGCGTCGAGGCCGTCTGCCGATGCGACGCCCGACGCAACCAGTTCGCGCAACGCGTCGCGCAACGTATGGTTCGAGAGCTTGGTGTCGAGCAGCAGATCGGTGAAGAAGCGCGCGCCTTTGTTGCGCAACGCGTCGAGCACGAGGTGCGCCCGCGGAGTGAGCGCAGGCCGCTCGGTAGACTCGGGAAGAAGCCAGGCCATTTCGTGCCCGCGATGAATGAGGCGAACGCTGGCGAGCGTGGGCGTATCACTGTCGGGACGCATCCGACCGACGCCAACCCAGAGGAGCTCACCAGTCCGCGTGAGGTGGCTGAGGCAGCGTGCATCGGGTCGCGACATACGAGCGTCGAGAATCTCTCGATCGAGTACATCGGCGGGGAGCGGTGCGCCATCGAGCTGCCTGACGAGCATCTCGCACCCTTCTTCGCCTTCGAGCTGGTCGCGCGGATCGATATGCTGCCAACGCTGAAGAAATGCGACGTATGCCGCGAGGGAAACTGGCTGAACCGCGCGGCGCGCGCGCGCCAAGGCGCGGCGCCGGGCACGCTCGAACAGACGGCGTGAGCACCAGCGGACTTCGCCGTCGCTGCCGAATCTTCCTTGGACGAGATCGCCCTTGGCCTCGCCGTCGGAGAGAAAGCGCTGCAGCCAGCGCGGAGGCACCGCGTAACGTTGCCGCAGCTCGGCGACGCTGACCGGCGGCGCCGTGGCGATGTATCGGCGCAGGATCAGTGTGGCGTACATCGCGCGCTCGCGCGCTGATATGTCCGCCGGCGCTGCGAAGGCTCCGCGGTATTCAGGTGCAAGCTCAGGTAACGTGTAGCGCAGTTGACGGCCGTGAATCGTCGGCACGCGCACGACGGCAGCGTGACCAGCGGCGACGATTTCATCGAGCACCCGAGCATGCCGAGCTTCCGGCGTTAGGCATAGCTCCAGCTCCGACTCGGTGAGATCGCCGCACCGGCCGAGGAGGAGGAGTAACTCGTTGCTGTCACGTGCCTGGAAACCTTCTGCCGTGCCACGTCGCTCAGCCACCAGCTCCAGGATGGCGGCCAGGGTTTCGTCGTCCACCGGGGCGGCGCCGAGGATGTCGCGCAGCATCGCTGTATCCAGCGACAGCTCGGTGACGCGACGTTCCGCATGCGGCGTGTCGTCCACGTACAACCAATCCATGACGAAGACGAACCGTTGACTGCGCGAGAAGGGCGATGATTGGGCAAGCGCCGCCGTGCGGATGCGCACGGCACCGCGCTCAACGCTGTCCAGGAGTTGTGCGAACCGCGGGACGTCGAACGCGTCATTGAGTACTTCGCGATATGTCTCGAGGAGGATCGGAAACGAGCGGTGTTGCCGGACGATGTCGAGGAGGTCGAGCGCCTTCAGGCGCTGGAGCCACAGCGGCATGCGTTTCCCTGGGCGTCCGCGAGGGAGCAATAAGGCGCGGCCGGCACTCATGCGAAAATGTGCGCCGAAGAGCGGTGAGCCACCCACCTCCTGAAGAACGGACTGTTCGGCCTCCGTCGACGAGAGGGCAAGGGCGACGTCCGTCGGCGGATCGCTTGCGAAATCGCCGAGGCGGATCAGCACTCCGTCGTCTGTGGTTTGCACCTGCTGCTGAACGCCTGGAAACCGCGCCCTAACGCGAGCCGACAGGGCCATGGCAAAAGGAGCGTTCACGCGTCCGCCGTACGGCGAGTGCAGCACGAGGTATGCAGCTCCGCTTTCGTCACGGAATGTCTCGAGGAGCAGTGTGCGATCATCGGGAATGACACCGGCAACGGCGCGTTGCTCACGCATGTAGCCGGCGAGCGCGACGATGAGGTTCGCATCTGTCCCTAACGAGTCGGCCAAAGCTCCCACCGCTTCCGGGTCACTGGGGTCGAGTTCGGCGAGCGCGCGCCGCAGGGCTCCGATGCGCGGCGTCACGTGTGCGGAGCGCGCCATGTATTCCCCTTTCCAGAACGGCATGCGCGCGGGCGCTCCGGGGGCCGGCGTAACGACAACACGATCGTGTTCGATGGCGCTAAAGCGCCATGTGGAGGAGCCTAACAAGAACACGTCGCCCACGCGTGATTCGTGCACAAACTCTTCGTCAAGCTCTCCGATGCGAGTCCGGTCAGGGAGGAGCACGGCATACAGACCACGATCGGGGATGGTGCCGCCCGAGATGATTGCGGTTTGTCTGCTGCCACGCAGCGCCTCGACGGCGCCGGTGGATTTGTCCCAGAGCACACGCGGCGCGAGTTCAGCGGCAAGCTCCGGCGAATACTTCCCCGAGAGCATGGCGAGGACTTCATCGAAGGCGGCGCGGCTGAGCCTGTGAAACGGGTAGGCACGCCTGACGAGGTTGAAAAGATCGTCGGCCTGCCAGGGATCGGCGGCGACGGCGGCGACGATAATCTGGGCGAGCACATCGAGCGGGTTTTGCGGCACCTGGGTCGGTTCGA